>JANOJJ010000300.1:0-10046 GCA_031408155.1 Rubrivivax sp. | reverse complement strand
ACCACCGCCGTCACGGCGTTGGCCATCATCAATCGTTCGGCGTTGGCTTCGAACTGCAGGCCCGTTCGCGGGCAGGTGCGATAGGTCGTGGCGATGCCCATGTCAGGCTCCTCCTACTTGATATAGATGCGGCCGACCATCGTGTGATGGTTGATGCCGCAGTACTCGTTGCACACCACCGAGTAGGTACCCGACTGGTTGGGCGTGACGGTGACCACGTGCTCGAAGCCAGGCACGATCTGGATGTTGATGTTGGCCGGCTGCAGCGAGAAGCCGTGGTTGTAGTCCATCGCCGTCAGGTGCAGGCGGTAGGTCTTGCCCTTTTCCAGCTCGAGGATCGGCCAGAAGGCCCACAGCCGGGCCAGCATGTAAACGTCACTGCCCGGCGGTGGCGCGACCACCGGCGTCTTCTGGTCGGTCTCGGTGCGCACCGTGTACTTGTCGGCCATGGCCTGGGCCTTGGCCATGAACTTGTCGGGCGTGGTGCGGTAGGTCTCGGTCGACAGGTTCTGCTTGCCCCAGACATGCCAGCCGACCATCATGAAGAACATGATCAGGCACCAGGCCAGCGCAATCAGGATCCAGGTGCCCTCGACGCGGTCGATCGGTTGCTTGTACCAGAGCCGTTCTGACGGCGGCAGGATGGCGCTCATGGAGTGCTCCTCGTGGTTGGATAGCGTTGGCCGGCGCGCCTACTTGGCGACCGGCAACGTGAGGATGTCGATCACGCCCCAGAGCGTGTAGACCACCATCGGGATCAGCACGCCCAGAAACAACAGCACGAACGGGTTGTCCAGTAACTGCTGCATCCACGGCACGGGTTCGTTGGGGTCGTCTTGCACGGGGGGATTCATGGCGGTTCCTTGGCTGCAGTGCCGGCCCGTTCGGAAGGGTTGGGCAGGCTGCGGCCGATTCTGTTGCTTGCCTGGCCGGCAGCCTTGAACCACTTCAAGAATTCCGAAGGTCACCCGCGCACAGCGGGTCGCCGCGTCGCTGCAGGGGTGACTGCGCACTACGATCGTGTCTCCACTCGCCCGTGCGGCGCACGCCCGCATGCCCCATGACGGAGTCCGACCCCCGCGTTTGCCTGCTGCGCCGACTGGCCTTGTGCTGCGCCGTGCTCATGCTGGCCACAATCGGCCTGAGCGCGTACATGCGCCTGTCGCTGGCCGGGCTCGGTTGCGTCGACTGGCCGGCCTGCTACGGCCTGGGCCTGCGCCAGCCGCAGCACGGCAGCGACGGCGTTGCCGCGGCGCGCCTGGCGCATCGCCTTGTCGCCTCGGCTGCGCTGATCCTGGTCTTCACGATGGCGCTGGCCAGCGTCGTAGCGCGCCCGCGACTGCCGCGCGAGGGCCGGCTGTCGGTTGCGTTGCTGGTGCTGGCGCTGGCGCTGGCCGGCCTCGGCCTGGTGACGGCGGGCGCGCGCGTGCCGGCGGTGGTGATCGGCAATCTGCTCGGTGGCTTCGTCATGCTGGCGTTGTGCTGGCGCTTGGCCGCACCGCTCTCCTTTCAGGCTATGCCCGGCGTGCGCGGTTGGGGTGTCGCGGGCCTGGCCGTGCTGACCTGCCAGGTGGCGTTGGGCGCGCTGGTCAGCGCGTCCTACAGCGCGCTGTCGTGCACCGATCTGGCCGATTGCAGCCGCGCCGCGCTGGCAGCCGGCTGGGACTGGCGGGCGTTGGACCCCTGGCGCGTGCCGGTGTTCGACCTGTCGCTACCGATGCACCGAGCCGGCGCCTCGATCCAGTGGGTTCATCGCATCGGTGCCGGCCTGGTTGCGGCGGTGCTGGTGCTGCTGGGCGCGCTGGCCTGGCGCCGCGGACGCCGCCGCGAAGCGGCGCTGCTGCTCGGGCTGACGGCGCTGCAATGCGTGCTCGGCCCACTGCTGACCGCGGCCGGCCTGCCGATCGGGCTGGTGCTGGCGCACAACCTGGTCGCAGCGTTGCTGCTCGCCGTGCTGGCGCGCCTGGCCTGAGAGGCTGAGAGTCAGGTCACGGCTGGCTGCGCGCGACGACCGCTGTTGCCGCTATCCTGACCAAGGCAGCCGCCGCTGCGCGCACGCACCAGCAGCGCAGTCAGCACGGCGACCGCCGCGCCGGCACCGCCGGTGTGGGCCAGTGCCGCAACCAGCGGCCATCCGAGCACGACGTTCGACAAGCCGCTCGTCAATTGCCAGGCCGCAAGGGCAGCCACGATGCCGGCAAAGCGCCGCCGCACCGCGTCATCACAGCGCCCCAGCCGCCAGGCGAAGACGAGCATTGCGAGCAGGACCGCGACCGCCGCGAGCCGGTGCGTGACGTGGATCGCCGTCAACGCCGTAAACGGCAGCAATTCGCCGCCCGCGGTCATGCCGAGTTCGCGCCGCACGGTAAATCCCTGCTCGAAGTTCATCACTGGCCACCACGAACCCTGGCAGGCCGGGAACTCGCTGCAGGCCAGCACCGCATAGTTGGTGCTGACCCAGCCGCCGAGCGCGCTCTGCATGATCAGCATCCCGAGCACGACCCACGCTGCCCGCTGCAGGCCCGGGGGCAGCACGAGCCGTGCAGCAGCCTCGGCCTGCGTCTGCGCCGTCAGCAGCATCAGGCCGGCATAACCACCGAGCAGATGCAACGTCACGATGGCCGGATACAGCTTCATGGTGACCGTCAGCGCCCCGAAGGCACCCTGCACGCAGACCCACACGAAGGCGGCACTTGCCCACCAGGGCGACCGGCCCGGAGCCGGGCTGCGCCGATGCAGGACCCAACTGGCCAGCATCGACACGGTGATGAGCGCGCCCAGTGTGGTGGCGAGGTAGCGATGGATCATCTCGATCCAGGCCTTGCTCTGTGTCACCGGCCCGCTCGGCAGCGCGTTTTGCGCGACCTCGATCTGCTGGCTGGCACCGATCGGGCTGACATGACCGTAGCAACCCGGCCAGTCAGGACAGCCCAGGCCGGAGTCGGTCAGACGGGTGAAGGCGCCGAACAGCACCAGATCGAAGGTCAGGAACAGCAGCAGCACGGTCAGCGCCCGCAGGCGAGCCGCGGGGGTCGCAGCACCGTGGCGCCGCCACACCCAGAACATCGGAGCGAGCGCGATCACCGCCCCGAGCACGACCAGTCGCAGGGCGGGTGAGAGGTCGAACAGGCTTGCATTCATGGCTCAGCGCTCGCAGTGCGGTCGATCACAGGGCCCGTGCCCGCCCGTGCGGTGCACCCGGCAACGGTGCTCGGTCGCGCCGCGGCAGGGGGCGGCGCAGGATGCAGGTAACCGGCGCCACCCAGCCGGTCGCCGGGCGCCACCACGTTCGAGCTTGCATGAAGGTCGAGCCTAGGCATTCGGGCGTGCGCCTTGCTTGAACAGATTCAACGAAGCGGGCAAGCATAGGGTCGAAATCGGCCGCGGTGCGGCGAGGCTGGTCGGCTCCGGACACAGAGGCAGGCGCCCGTTGGGACCTGGCCGCGAGGCCATCATGACGGGCCGCAAGCGGTGCGGTCAGCCGGGCATCTACGATCCACGATATGAACTCACCCTCGACCCTCAACGGCGCCGAATCCCTGGTCCACACCCTGGCCGCCAGCGGCGTGACGATGTGTTTTGCCAACCCCGGCACGTCGGAGATGCACTTCGTGGCCGCGCTCGACCGCATTGCCGGCCTGCGCTGCGTTCTCGGCCTGTTCGAAGGCGTGGTCACCGGCGCGGCCGACGGCTACTGGCGCATGACCGGCCAGCCCGCGGCCACGCTGCTGCACCTGGGGCCGGGGCTGGGCAACGGCCTGGCCAACCTGCACAACGCGGGCAAGGCGCGGTCGGGCATCGTCAACGTGGTGGGTGACCATGCGCTGGACCACATGCGCTTCGAGTCACCGCTGAAGAGCGACGCCCGGGCGATCGCCGCCTGCGTGTCGCACTGGGTGCGCAGCAGCGCCAGCGCGGCCGACGTCGGCGCCGACGGCGCGGCCGCCGTGCAGGCCACGCGCGACGGCGCGGTCGGTCGTATCGCGACCCTGATCCTGCCTGCCGACACGGCCTGGGGCGCGGGCGGCCGGGCAGCGCAGGCGCCCCCGGCGGCCGCACCGGCTATCAACCACGCAGCGGTACCGGCCGCGGCGCGGCTGCTGCAGAAACTGGGTTCGCGCGCCGTGTTGCTGCTCGGCGCCGGCGGGTCGGCCAGCGAGGCCGCGCAGCACCTGGCCGTGGCCATCGCCGGCAAGACCGGCTGCCGGGTGCTGGTCGAGTTCTACAACGCACGCATGCCCGGGGGCCGTGGCCGGCCGCGCATCGACCGGCTGCCCTACATGGTCGACGCCGCCGTGGCCCGGCTGGCCGGCAGCGAGGCGCTGGTGCTGGCGGGCGCGGTCGACCCGATCGGCTTCTTCGCCTATCCCGGCAAGCCGTCGCAGCTCAAGCCCGCGGGGGCGGCGCTGCTGACGCTGGCGGCGCCGCACGAGGACGTGCCGGCAGCGTTGCAGGCCCTGGCCGATGAGCTGGGCGTGACCGCGGCCGGCGCAGCCCCTGCGGCGGGCACAACCGCGCTGCCCAGCGGCGCGCTCACGCCCGAGAGCATCGCCGCCGCCGTCGCCGCCACGCTGCCCGAGCAGGCGGTGGTGATCGACGAAGGCGTGACCACCGGCCGCGGCATGGCCGGCGCGATGGGTGCGGCCGCGCCGCATGACTGGCTGGCGGTGATGGGCGGTGCCATCGGCTGGGGCCTGCCCGCTGCGCTGGGTGCCGCGCTGGGCGCCCCCGGCCGCCCGCTGCTGGTGCTCGAAGGCGACGGCAGCGCGATGTACACCGTTCAGGCGTTATGGACGATGGCCCGCGAGCAGTTGCCGGTGGTGGTGCTGGTGTTCGCCAACCGCGCCTACCGCATCCTGCAGGGCGAACTGCTGGGCGTGGGCGCCACCATCAGCGGGCACAAGGCCGCCGACATGCTGTCGCTCGACCGGCCAGCGCTCGACTGGGTGGCGCTGGCGCGCGGGCATGGCGTGCCGGGGCTGCGGGTCGAACGGGCCGAGGACCTGGTCAAGGCCTTGCGGGACGGCTTTGCCAGTCGCGGGCCGTGGCTGATCGAAGTGGTGCTGTAGGCAGCCCACCCATGCAAACAGCCCGGCATGCCGGGCTGTTCAACAGGGGCGCAGGACGCTCAGGCCTGCTGCTTGCGGCGGCGAACCGCCACCAGCCCGGCCAGCGCCAGGCCGCTCAGCGCCAGCACGCCCGGCTCGGGCACGGCACCGATACCGACGATGACTTCGATGTTGCTGCGCGCGACCGGCAAGCCGTTGGCGCCGATGACCTCGAGGAAGATCGAGTAGTTGCCATTGGCGTTGGGGTCGAAGGTGAAAGCGCCGCCGTCGAAGAAGTCGTAGTTCCAGGAGTTCTGGACCAGGTTGTTGGAAGACACCAAGCCGGCATAGGTCGCCGCATTGATGGCCTCGACGCCCGCACTCTGGGCGGTACCGTTGTTGCCAAACGAGTGGTCGGCAAACGGAAGGTTGATCAGGTCAAAGGTCAGGTAGTTGACTCCGAAGCCGGCATCGAAATCCATGCCCAGGCGGTACGTGAAGGCATTCACGTTGGCCGTGCCGGTATTGATCGACCAGTCGAAATTCCAGCGCGCGCGGTTGCTGGCGGTGAAGCCCGGAGGCTCGCCGGCGTTCTGGTTGAACGTGCCGTTGCCGTTGCTGCCGGTGACATTGGTCGGGCTGTTGGTGGCCAGGTCGTAGCGCTCACGCGCACGCAGGCCGACTTCGACGCCGCCGGCCGTCTCGACCGTGAAGCCGCCGTTGGTGATGCCGGTGCCCATGATCACGTTGTTGGTCACGTTCTGGTCGTGGACCAAAGCTGCCTGCGCACCGATGGCGCACAGCGCCAGTGTCGCGAGTGCGAGCGATTTGAGAACTTGTTTTGTCACTTGCTCTACCTCAGTTGGTTGAATGCGTGGGGATCGTGTGCCGGCCGCTTCGACGTTGGCGGTCTCGACGGGCTTGTCATTGGACAAGTCGCCGTGTGCTCCAAACTTGCACGCACGAATCGAGCCATCGTCGCAAGTCACTGATCTGGAAGGTATGCGCCGTGGGGTCCCGTGGTTAGCGTAAAGATTGCTGACACTTCTGAGAGGTTGTGGGAACACTCGACCGAGTGGTCGCGGCGCCCGCCTGGGTAAGGACCAGCCGCTCAGCTGCCCAGTGACTTGAGCAGTTGCCTCACCTCGTCATGACCGGCAAAGCGCGTGCCCTGTGCAGCCAGTTTGTCCAGCTCGACGCGGGCAGCGGCCTTGTTGCCGGCCTGCATCTGCAGCCTGGCCAGGCTGAGCCGGAAGTCATGTGCATCGGGTGCCAGGGCCACAGCCTTGGATTGGGACTCGACGGCCTTGGCCAGCTGGTTTTCCTGGGCATAACTGAGCGCCAGGGTATCCAGCAGCGGCGCCCGGTTGGGCGCCAGCCTGACCGCCCGCTCGGCCAGTTCGACCGCACCCGGCTTCTTCAACCGGGCCAGCAGATAGGCCAGGTTGTTCAACGCGTTGACATGGTCCGGCTGGTGCTTGAGCACTGCGCGGTAGCGCATTTCGGCCAACGCCGTGTTGTCCTGGCTCAAGGCCGTATCGGCCAGGTAGAGCACGAAGGCCACATCGTCGGGGTGCGACTTCTGCCAGGCCTCGGCCATGCGGCCGGCTTCGGCCGCCTTGCCGCCGCTCGTCAGCGCCTGGTGGACCTTCGCCGCCGCCGCAGAGCCATCGGGTTTGACCAATGCCTTGCGAAAGGCGGCTGCCGCCGCGTCGAAGTTCTTCTGTGCCAGCTCGATCTCGCCTTCGAGCAGCAGGCCCACGGCCTCGTTGGCGCGCTGGCTCTGCACGGTGCGAGCGATCGCCAGGGCCTGGGCGGGGCGCTTGGCGCGCAAGGCCAGCGCGATGCCGGCGCGCTGCGCGGCCAGGGATGCCGGGTCGGCCTCCATCGCGCGGCGCACACTGGCTGCAGCGCCCTCGGAGTTGCCGCGGGCCCCGTGCAACTCGGCCAGCCGCAAGTGGGGCAGCGCCGACCTGGGCTGCAGCATGACCATCTTGTTGAAGGTGGGGACGGCCTGGTTGATGTCGCCTGCAGCCCATTGAACGCGGCCCAGCCGGTCGAGCAGCTCGATCTGGTCCGGCAGTGCGGCCACCGCGTCCTGCGCCGCCGACAGCGCCTGCGCGGTATTGCCGTCGTCCATGTGCTGATCGATCAGGGCGGCGCGCAGCGCGGCGGCAGCCGGGTTGGCGGCCACCCCGGCCGCGAGCAGCCGGGTCACGTCCTCCTTGGAAGCCTCGCCCCGCGCGGCCAGTTCGGCCAGGGCCAGGTGCGCCTGCGCGTGGCCAGGGTCGCGCTGCAGCACGGACTTGAAGCGAGCCTGCGCCACGTCCCGCTTGCCTTCGCTGACGTCCAGTGCAGCCAGGCTGGCCTGGGCGCCGAAATGCGCGGGCTCCTTGGACAGCGCGGCTTCGAAGTGCCGGCGCGCGGCGGCTGTGTCGCGCCGCTGCATCGCGATGCGGCCGCGCAGCAGGTCGGGCAGCGCCGCCTTCGGCTGTTTGGCCGCCAGGCCATCCACCGCCTTCAGCGCGGCGTCGAGCTCCCCCCGGCGCAGCCGTTCGCTGATCAGCGCCAGGTCAGCGGTGGTGCCGCCATCGGCCCTGGCAACGGCCTCCAGCTCGTTCAGTGCCGGGCCGGCCTGGCCCTGGCCCAGGCGCGCCAGTGCGGTCGAGGCCTGGATGCGCTTGTCGTCGGGCCGCAGGCCGGCGGCGCGCGCGAAGCTCGCTTCGGCCGACCTGGCATCGCCGGCCATCAGCTGGGCGCGGCCCTGCAGCACCCACAGACCGGCGTCCTGCCCCGAGCCCTCGAACAGCGGTTTGAGTACGGCCAGAGCCTGGTCGGCCTGGCCGCCGGCCAGGTACAGCTGGGCCAGCATGCGGCGCGGCGGTGCCGCTTGCGGCGCCAGCTTCAAGGCCTTGACCAGCAGGGCTTCGGCCTGCACGTTGGAGTTCATCTGCATCTCGGCCTGGCCGGCCAGCAGCAGCACCCGGGGGTCCTGCTGCGGCCCGCGCAGCAAGGCTTCGGTGATCTCGCGCACGCGCATGGACTCGCCCCGCTTCAGGGCCAGCAGGGCTTCGAAGTAAAGCGTCTGCGGGTGCTTGGGCAGCGCCCGTTTCATCTCGGCAAACTGCTTGCCTGCGGCGTCGAAGTCCTGGCGCTCGGTCAGCAGCGACAACACCGCCGCATGGGCAGTGACCAGGGTGTTGTCGATGCCCAGGGCCTTGCGGTAGGCCTCGATCGCCGCTGGCGCGTCGGCCTTGCTGCGCAACGCGAGCAGGTCGCCCTTGAGCAGCCAGCCGTCGGCGTGGCCGCTGTGGCGCGACAGCAAGTCCTCCATCTGGGCCAGTGCGCCCGGGGCGTCGCCTCGGGCCAGTTTCAGGCGACCTTGCAGCACCAGCGCCGGCAGGTGGCCGGGTGCGCGCTGCAAGGCAGTGCCGAGTGCCGCTTCGGCATCGTCCAGCGAACGGGTGGACAGGTGGGCGATGGCCAGTTGTGTCTTCAGTTGCGCAGCCGCCCGATCGTCCTTGAGTTCCAGCGCACCGAACTGGTGGACCAGCGCCGGGAACTGCCCCAGCGAGACCATCACCGTGGCCAGCAAGGGCAAGGTGTCGCTGTCGGGGTGGCCCGCCGTCAGCGCCTCGCGCAACTGGGCCTCGGCAGCGGCTGCATCGCCGGACTCGAACAGCACCTGGCCCAGCAGGAAGCGGCCTTCGCCGGACTTCGGAAACTTCTGCAGCAGGTTCTTGAGCTCGATCGTTGCCGCCGGGCGGTCGTTCTTTTGCAGATGATCACGCGCCAGGGCGAGCAGCTCGCGGTCCGACTTGTCGGCACAGCCGGCAGTGGCCAGCAGCACAGCCAGCAACAGGGTTCGAAGGTCCATTCCGAGCGTCATCATGCCTCCGTGTCATTTTGGGCTCGCCAGCGGGCCGGCCGGGCCCGTCACGCCGCCGGCGCAACGCTGGCGCCCTCGATGCGATGCCGCTGCAGTGCCTCGGCCACGAAGCCGCTGGCCTTGGCCTGTTCGACGAAGGCGGCCAGTTCACGTGCCACCGCCTCGCCGCGCCCGCCCTGCACGCCCATCGCCTGCTCGATCACCATGAAGCGCCCGGGCAGCAGGCGCGAAGGGCGCCCGCAGCGGCGCCGGCAACAGCCACAGCGCCTCGGTGGCGGTCAACTCATGACCCTGCAGCGCATCACCCTGCGCCGGCGTGAAACCCAGCCGCTGCAGCAGCGCGATCGAGCGCAGGTTGGCCTGCTCCACCATGGCCATGGCCTGGCGCGCGCCGAGCGTGCCGAACAGATGCGTCAACATGGCCGCCATCGCTTCGCCCGCATAGCCCCGGCCCCAGGCCGATCGTGCCAGCAGGTAGGCCACCCAGGCGCGGCCGTCGGCCAGCAAGCTGGCCTGCACGCAACCCAGTGGCTGCGGCGACTCGTGCGCGAACAGCACCCAGTTGAGCCAGGTCTCGCTGCCGTCGGCTGAAGCTCGACTCTCGAGCTTGCGGTAGCGCTCGCGCAGCCACTCGGCCGAGGCCGGCGGGCCGTGGTCGATGTAGGCGTACAGCGCGGGGTCGCCAATGGCGTCGAACATCGCGCCTGCATGCTGCGCGCGCATCGGCGCGAGGTGCAGCCGCGGGCCGTGCAGCGGCGGATTCAGGCGGGCGGTGCGGCCAGGGCTCATGCGCCGACGATAACCAGTCGCGCCGCGGCGCCCAATTTTCACGGATTTCAATTCAGCACCGGCGCCCATGACTGAGGCAATGGCGCTGGAAAGAGCCCAGCCGCGCCGTTCGCGCGCTACCCTTCGCATTCGCGCAGCAGGAAAATGAGGTCGCTGTCTTGTCCAAACCCACGATTCTGGTCGTCGACGACGAGCCCTTGAACGTGGCCGTGCTGTCGGAGCTGTTGAACCCGGACTATCGCGTGCTGGGCGCTCGCTCGGGGTCGATCGCGCTCCAACTGCTCGAGACTGAACTGCCCGACCTGATCCTGCTCGACGTC
>JANOJJ010000290.1:0-2832 GCA_031408155.1 Rubrivivax sp. | reverse complement strand
CTGGCCCAGATGCCCAGCGCGCTGGCCGACATCGGCTTGGCGAACAGGTAGCCCTGCAGTTCATCGCAGCCCAGCTCGACCAGCCAGTCGCGTTGGGCCTCGGTTTCGACGCCTTCGGCCACCACGCGCAGATCCAGCGTGTGCGCCATCCTGACGATGGCCGCGGCGATCGAGCGCGCATCGGCGCTGGTGTCGAGGTCGGTCACGAAGGCGCGGTCGATCTTCAGCTCGGCCACCGGCAGCTTGCGCAACATGGCCAGGCTCGAGTGTCCGGTGCCGAAGTCGTCGATCGACACGTGCACGCCGGCCTCGCGCAGGCGCTCGAAGGCCTCGTTGGTGACGCGCGTGTCTTCCATCGCCACGGTCTCGGTGATCTCGCAGGTGAAGCGCGACGGCGGGATGCCGTGGCGCTGCAGGCAATCGCACAGGTGGTCGACCATGTCGTCCTGCCGCATCTGGTAGCCCGAGATGTTGACCGCCACCCGCATGCGCAGGCCCTGCTCGCGCCAGGCGCTGGCCTGGCGGCAGGCTTCCTCGATCACCCAGCGACCGATCTCACCGATCAGGCCGTGCTTCTCGGCCACCGGCACGAAGACCGACGGGCTGACCTCGCCACGTTGACTATCGTGCCAGCGCAGCAAGGCCTCGGCTGCGGTCACCTGCAGGCTGGTGGCGTCGATCTTGGGCTGGTAGACCAATTGCAATGCACCGCGGCTCAGGGCTTGGCGCAGGTCGCGCAGCAGTTCGGCCCGCTGGCGCATGTCAACGCCCATTGCCGGTTCGAATTCGGCAAAGGCGCCGCCACCGGCGTGCTTGACGGCGCGCATCGCCGCCGCGCACTGCACCAGCAGGCGCGGACGCGCGCCGTGCTGCGGGTACAGCGAGAAGCCCACTGACGCGTCGATCTGCATCTCGTGCCCGTCGATGCGGTAGATGCGGCGCAACTCGTCACGCAGCCGGGTGGCAGCGCGGCGGGCTTCGACACGACCGCCCGGCAGGGCCAGCACGAACTCGTCGCCGGCGTTGCGCGTGGCGCCGATCAGGTCGGGCACCGCAGCGCGCAAGCGCGCCGGCACCTCGGCCAGCAGGCGGTCGCCGGTGGCGTGGCCGTAGGCCTCGTTGACCATGCGAAAACCGTCCAGCCCGATGTAGACCACCGCCAGCATGCCCTCGTCGTGGTCGCAGCGATGCACGGCGTCGTCGAGCACAGCCTCGAAATCGGCACGGGTCGGCAGTCCGGTGACGGGGTCGGTCGGCCTGGCGGCGGCGTCTGGCGTGCCCGGGATTGCCTTCGGCGCCCGGCGGCGCCACCACGCGACGGCGAGCGCCACCATCAGCGGGAGCGCGCTTGCTGCCGCCAGCATCCAGCTCGAAGCCGCGCTCCACACGTGATCCATGCTGCTCTATCGGCGCCGGACACCTCGCGCTGCAGCCGGTCGGCGGGTGCCGGATGGTGTTTGCGTTAGATCTTCACCGAATGGCCGACTGCCCGTGGCGGCAGCAGGTCGAATTCGACCCGGGCCAGCACACGCCCGTTGCCACGAACGTCGACCGCGTGGCGGCCAGGGTGGTAGCGGCGGGTCGTGACCTCGCGCATCGAATGGGTCTTGACCAGCACGCGCTGCCCGTGGGCCGGCAACTCGAGGGTCCAGCCCTTGAACACCTTGGGTCTGAGCCGACCGTCGGCCTTGACGTGGTGCACGGCATAGTCGACGACCAGCTTCTGCCTGCGAGCGGCCGTCGATACCAGGTGCAGCGACAGCGCAAACGATTCACCGACGTGCAGGCGGCGCGGTTCCAGCGTGAGCACCGCGTCGCCCTTGAAGGCCCGGTCCAGGCCCCAGGCCGCCAACACGCGGCGGTCACCGGCCTTGATCAGCGTGCGGCTGGCATGGCGCAGCAGCGCGCGGCGCTCCGGTGGGGCGCCGGGCAGGTGCCGTCGCAGCCAGTCGGCCAGCACATCCGGATGGTCCTTGGCAATGTCGTTGAGGTGGTTGGCCACGCTGCGCCGAACATCCTCGCTGGCATCGTCCTGCAGGGCGGTGAGCAGCGGCAGCGTTGGCGACGGGTCGGCCAGCAGCGACTTGAGCTGCAGCCCCCAGGGCAGGCGCGGGCGGCTGCCTTCGCTGACCAGGCGGCGCACAGGGGCGCTCGGGTCGCGCGCCCAGCACTGCAGCGTGGCAAAGACCAGCGCCGGGTGCTGCACGATGAACGCTCGGAGCGCGAACTCGGCCGTGAAGCGCTGCGTCAGTGCATGCAGCACCTGCAGCGCACGTTCGGGCTCGCCCTGCCCGCGGCGGGCGACGAACTCGCCCACCGGCCACAGGATCCAGCCTTGCAGCGGCTCGGGCTCCTGCATCGCGGCTTGCAGGACCGCGGCGGCGCGGGCGAAGTCGGGCGGCAGCGTGGTCTCCAGCGCGGCGCAGATGTGCAGCGCGCGCGCCTTCATCTCCAAGTCGTCCAGTCCGTGCGTGGCCGCGCGCGTGAACGCAACTGCATCGACCGGCGGCCAGGCCTGCTGCCGCCGCCGGCTGCCCCGTTCGTTGCCCGCCGGGTTGAGCAGCCGCTTTAAGGGTTCGGCCATGCGCGCAGCCTTTCAGTCACCGTAGAAACGGCAGTTGGACGCGCCCGAGTGGGCTGCGATGCGGTGCGATGGCAAGGCACGACGACGCTGCGGGCTGAGTCCGGACGTACGAGCCTGCCTGCGCAGGCTTGTACGCCTGGCGAAGGCCCGCGAGGAGGAGCAACACAGCCAGCGCGCCGCTGCGCGGCCCAATCGGGTGCGTAGCGCTGTCACCCGTGAGGTGATGGTGGTCGTGAGTGAAGCGCCAG
>JANOJJ010000283.1:0-2544 GCA_031408155.1 Rubrivivax sp. | reverse complement strand
AAGCGTCCGAGCCGGCGCAGGGTGTCGGCCTGTTCGAGCTCGGGCTCGCGCCCGGCGCAGCGCGGCGAGACCGAGAAGCGGTGCAGTTCGCCTGCGCATTGCCAGCGCGCCAGCGTGCAGGGGTCGCCCAGCAACTGCAGCGCCTGGCCAGCGGCTGCCTGCAGCACGAGCGGGGCCACCACCGGCACTTCGGCGGCGGCGAGTTCGAGCGCGAAAGCGTGCTCCTCCAGGATCTGCGCGTCGCTCCAGCGGCCGGGTCGGTAGAACTTGGTGACGACTGCGCTGCCATCTTCGAGGAACACCTGGTGGACCCGGTTTTCGTAGGAGTTGAGCTGCAGCAGGCGGCCGTCGGGCCGCAGCCCAATTGCATCGAGCGCGTCGAGCAGGCGTGCCGGGGTCAGCTCGAGGTAGCCGGGCAGCGCAGGTGTCATCGCGCGTTGCCCTCCGGGCGCTGCAAGGTCGGCGTCAATGGCGTGCCGGCGGTGGAGCAGGGCGTTGAAAGGTCCGCGGCGTGGCGTCGTCCGGAGGGTCGAGTTCGCGTGCGGACAAGCCGCCACGCAAGGCGCCGAACTCACTGCCTGGCGCGTCGCTCCGGGTGTCGCTGCCGAAAAACGAATCGTGGAAGAAGCTCGAGTCCTGCCACAGCGCGTGGCGCTCGCGGCGGCGGTTGGCCACCGCATTGTTGAGTGAATCGCGGGCCTGGCTCATGGTCGGCGCGGCGTGCGGGCCTCGAGTCTGCGTGCTGGCCTGCGGCACCAGCAGTTGAAGTTCGGGGATCGAGGGCAAGTGGTCGGCCGGGCAACGCAGATAGCGCACCCGGCAGGCACCCAGCACGGACTGCTTGATCTGCACGGCGCGGTGCGAGGTGCCGCGGTTGGTGTCGAGGTCGATCGCGGCCAACACCCGTCCGTTGGCACTGCAGATCGCGAACGTGACGTGGATCGAGCCCAGCAGCTGGTACCAGTAACGGGTCTCCTGCGGATCGCTGGGTTGGCAAAAACGCACCAACGGCAGCTTCGACAACACGATGTGGTGCGGCAGTGCCTCGCGCAACTGCCGGTACACCCGACGTTCGTCGGTGTTGAAGACCGGGCGTGCGGTGAGCGCCCACTCGGCTGGCAAGGGCTGTTGGCGTTCCTGCCGAGATCGCTTCCAGCGCAAGGCTGAAGCCGCGATCAGCAAGATCGCTGACAAGGAGGCCAGCAGCCAGGGCAGCACTTCCAACATGAGGCGAGGGGCCGACACGTGGCAAGCTTGAGGCCATGTCCCGACGAGAGTGTCGAGGAATGTTACTGCGCGGTGCCGGCGGCGAAACCCCGCGATTGGATGCGGCATCCTGCTCGTCTACCCCCGAAACCGGGGCTGCCCAGCCGCTGTCGGCGCGTATCGAGCGCGTCAGCCGCCGGGCATGAAGCCGCGCATTGCCTGCAGCAGCCGGTCGATCCGCAGGGCCTGCAGCTTGATGCCGTAGTCCAGTTCGCCGGCCTGCATCCCGACCAGCTGCGACAGCTGCGAGCCCAGGTCGTCAGGTGGCAGCAACAGACGTGCGGTTGCGTCCGGCCCGTCACGCTCGAGCGTCGCACCGGCGCTGCGCGAGATCTTCAGCATGGCCGTGTTCTCGGTCAGCGCATGCACGATCAGGTTGTCGATGCCGCGGTTTCGTGCGTGCAGGCAGGCACGCTCGAACAAACGCCCCCCGATGCCGCGGCCGCGGCCGCGAGGCGCGACTGAAACGCCGAATTCGGCGCTGCTCGGCTTGTCGGTGTCTTGCCCGAGGTACGCCAGGTGCGCCATGGCGATCAGTTCGAGCCGCCGGTTGAATACGCCGAACACCTCGTCGCGGTCGAAGTCGAGCTGGTCGACATAGCGTCCGATGTGGGAGTCGCTGGCGGCATAGCCGAAACGCAGGTAGCGGTCACGGGCGTCCAGCGCCAGCAGGTGGGTCAGGATGCGTGGGCGCTGTCGTGGGCCCAGCGAGCGGATGGGAAACCACATGAAAGAGTTGACCGGCGTCTTCGACTCGTGGTCGGCGCCGGCGCGCTCGGGGGTCAGATGCGTCATGTCGACCTTCTGGATCGTGAGGACGACGGATAGTAGCGGGTTGATTTAGGGTTTACCCTGAATTGACCCTGTGCTTTCACTTGGAAGTGCACGACTAAGTCCTGGTTTGTCGGTATAGAATCTTTGGCTCCCCTGAACTCGGCGGGGGGACAACTCACAAGTCCGACCGTCGTGCAGTGCCCGCGTCAGCAGCGTTTGACAACGGTCAGCCCGACAAGCAACCCGACCAGCACCCGAGAGGCCGCAAGCGACAAGCGGCACCGACGGAGCCAGCCGAGTGAATGGGCGGTGGTGACTGCAACGGCAGCCGAATCTGCCGCCAAGCTCGCCCTCGGCGGGCGAGGCGGCTCCTCGAAAGACCCTCATGAAGACCTTCAGCGCCAAACCGGCCGAGGTGAAGCACGAGTGGTTTGTGATTGACGCCACCGACAAGGTGCTCGGACGTGTTGCCAGCGAAGCAGCACGCCGTTTACGCGGCAAGCA
>JANOJJ010000416.1:0-25012 GCA_031408155.1 Rubrivivax sp. | reverse complement strand
CTGCGCGAAAGCCTGCCGCTGCAGGTCGACCCGGTCACGCTGCTCGTGCTGCTGGCTGGCTACGGCTTGCTGTACGTGCCGACCTTCGCTGAGCTGGCCCGCACCATCTGGGCCAGCGACGAGCAGGGTCACGGCCCGATCATCCTGAGCCTGTGCGCGGCCCTGCTGGTATTGCGCCGGCGGGCCATCGCTGCGGCGGCCACCGACGCACGGCCGTTGGCCGGCTGGCTGCTGCTGCTGCTGGCGTTGCTGCTGTTCAGCGCCGGCAGCGCGCACGACATCATCATGTTCCAGACCGGCAGCCAGATCCCGCTGCTGGCCGCGCTGCTGCTGCTGTTCGGCGGCTGGGGGGCGCTGCGCGCGGCCTGGTTCCCGCTCTTCTTCCTGCTCTTCATGGTGCCGTTGCCGGAGGCGCTGGTGGCCACGCTGACGGGCCCGCTGAAGACGGCCGTCTCGGCGGTGGCCAGCCAGATCCTGTACCTGGCCGGCTACCCGGTGGGCCGGTCCGGCGTGGTGCTGATGGTCGGCCAGTACCAGCTGCTGGTGGCCGACGCCTGCGCCGGCTTGAACAGCATCTTCACACTCGAGGCGCTGGGCTTGCTGTACATGCACCTGATGCGCTACACCAGCGCCGCCCGCAACCTCACGCTGATGGTGCTGTTGGTGCCGGTGGCCTTCGTGGCCAACATCGTGCGCGTCATGATCCTGGTGCTGGTGACCTATCACTTCGGCGACGCGGCAGGCCAGGGCTTCGTGCACGACTTTGCCGGAATCGTGCTGTTCGTGGTCGCGCTGGCCTTCATGCTGCTGCTCGACCGGCTGCTGGGCCTGGTCTTTCCGGCCGGGCGCGAGGCGCGGCAGTGAACGCCGTGCGCCGGCGCGCCGTGCTGGCAGTGGGCCTGATGGCCGGCGCGCTGGGTGCAGCCGAACTCGCGCGTCCGCGCCAGCGCCTGACCGACACCTTGGGCAGCCTGGATCTCGAGCGCGCCTTTCCGACCCGGTTCGGTGACTGGCAGGTCGACACCCGGCTGCCGGTGCAACTGGTGTCGCCCGACCTGGCCCAGTTCATCGCCCGCATCTACACCGCCACGCTCAGCCGCGTCTACGTCGACCCGCGGGGCGAGCGCATCATGTTGTCGGTAGCCTATGGTGGTGACCAGTCCGACGCCACGCGTGCGCACCGGCCCGAGGTCTGCTACCCGGCGCAGGGCTTCGAGATCGTGACCGACCGCAGTGCCACCATCGACACCGCTGCCGGGCCGTTGCGCGTGCGCCGCCTGGTCGCCCGCGCCGGCGGCCGCAACGAGCCGCTGACCTACTGGGTGGTGGTCGGCACACGCACCGCGCTCAGCGGCACCGAGCAGAAGCTGGCGCAGCTGAGCTACGGCCTGCGCGGGCAGATCGCGGACGGTCTGTTGGTGCGCGTGTCGAGCCTGTCGATCGACGACGCCGCCGCGCATGCTCTGCAGGCCCGCTTCATCAACCAGCTCAGCCATGCCCTGGCGCCCGACCTGCAGGCGCGCATCATGGGCGAGCCCACGGCCTGATCCGCCGTCAGGCCGCTGCCGCGATGACGCTCGAGTTGCTGAAGTGGATGACCATGGGCCAGCCGTTCGTGCTGGCCATCGGCCTGGCACTGACCATCGCCGCGTTCGGCGGCGCGGTGATCAGCCGGCCCGAGGTCCCGCTGGTGGCTTACCTGGCGGTGTATTTCGTGTTTGCGCAGTCGAACTTCGGGTCGCTCGACCTCTACCTGGCCAACCCGGTGTATTCGCGCGGGTCCGGTCAGCTGTTCTACCCGGCCCTGTGCTGGGTGCTGCTGGTGATGCTGTTCTGGGCCTGGCTCGGGCGCCGCTTCGCCAACCTGCCGCCTGCTGCGCCGTCGCCGGTGCGCAACTGGCTGTGGGCCTGGCTGGTGCTGCTGCTGTTGCACCTGGTGGCCGGGTTGGCGCTGGGCCAACAGGCAGCCGACGTGCTGGACGCCCATGGCTTCGTGCAACTGGCGTGGATGCTGCCGCTGGTGCAGTTGATGCACTGGGCCGCGCGCGACGGGCGCACGCTCGACATGCTGGGTCGGCTGCTGGTGCTGGCGGCTCTGCTCAAGGCCACGTTTGGCCTGGTACGCCTGGCCTTCTTCGGCGGAGACCCTTCGAACGTCTACCAGAACTGGGGCCACCTGGGCTTCGAGCTGACCTACTTCGACCTCTGTGACAACCTGGTCTGTCTGCTCGGCGCCGCTGCCGCCACGGTGATGCTCTTCATCGCCCCGGCGCCGCGGCAAGGTCACGCCTGGCGCGTGCTGTGCATGCTGACGGTGGTGCTGGCGGTGGCCTGCATCGTGCTGTCCTATCGGCGCACCGCCTGGGGTGGGCTGGCCCTGGCGGCACTGTGGCTGCTGTGGTGGTTCGATCGTCGAACCCGCTGGACGTTGCTGCTGGGGGTGCTGCCGCTGGTGGTCGTGGTCGTGGCGCTGGTCGCGGCCAGGCGCCTGCAGGTGCAGACCGGAGGCGCTGACGCAGCGTCCTTCTTCTTCGACCTGATAGGCAACCGCTTCGGCCCCGAGTCGACCCGCCTGCTGGAACTCAAGCTGGCCTGGCAGGCGTTCGCCGAGTCGCCCATCGTGGGCATCGGCGCCTGGGGCCGGTTTGCATCGAGCCAGCTCATTCCCTGGCAGCGGTGGTCGGGCGGCAGCTTCCTGCACAGCGGGCTGCTGCACCTGGTGATGAAGGCCGGTCTGGTCGGCCTGATCCTGCTCGTCGGACTGGTGCTGGCTTTTGCGACCGAACTGCGCCGCGGCCTGGCGGCCGATCACCCGGCCGCTCGGGTCCTGCTGCTGACCGCCCCGTGCGGGCTCCTGTTCATGCTGCCCGACCTGCTGTTCGGCACCCCGGTGCCGCAACTGCGCAGCATGCAGATGATCGGGCTGTGCCTGGGTCTGCCCGGCCTGGTGGCGGCCGCGCGTCTGGCCCCGGGCGTGGTGCCATCAGCGGCCGGCGCGCGATGACCTTGTTGCGCAATGCTGGATTCAACTTCGCTGGTGCGCTGCTGCCGGCGCTGGCGCTGTTCATCACCATCCCGCTGATCGTTCAGCGGCTGGGGGCCGAGGCCTATGGCGCGCTGGTGCTGGTCACGTCCATCGTCGGCTACTTCGGCATCATCGACATCTATGCCACGGCGGGCACGGTCAAGTACGTGGCCGAGCACAACGCGCGCGGCGACGATGACCGAGTGACCCAGGTCGTGGCAGTGGGCGCGGCGGCGCACGTGCTGCTGGGCCTGCTCGGCGCGGCGGTGCTGTCGCTGGGCGCGCACTGGCTCGTGTACGACGTGTTCCGGGTCGAGCCGCACTGGCGGTCTGAAGCCGAGCTCACGCTGCGTTGGTCGGCCGCCGCATTCTTCGTCGGGCAACTGCACGCCTGGCTGAACAGCCTGCCGCAGGCACTGCAGCGCTACGACATTGTCGGCCGCTACGACGCCGTGTTCGGCACCCTGGTGCCGCTGACCACGTTGGCGGTGGTGGCCGCGGGTGGCGCCCTGGTCGAGATCGTGGTCGGCCGGCTGCTGCTGAGCCTGCTCAACGTACTGCTGCTGCAGCGCGTCGTGCGTGCCCTGTTGCCGCAGTTGCGGTTGCGGCGGCCCGGCGCAGACGTGGTGCGTGCCCTGGCGTCGTTCAGCGCCTTCAGCTGGCTGCAACGCGTGGCGTCGCTGACCACGCAGAATGCCGACAAGCTGCTGATCGGCGCCCAGCATTCCATGGCTGCGCTGGCGGCCTACGTCATACCGTTGACGCTGGTTGGTCGTGTCTTCGGTCTGCTCTTCATGCTGCTGCAGGCTGTCTTTCCGCTGGCCAGCGCCTTGCAGGCGGCGGGGGACACCGCGCGGCTCAAGCATGTCAGCCTGCACCTGCAGCGCTACACCCTGTACCTCAACGTCTGCGCCTGCCTGCTGTGCGCCGGATTTGCCAGCGAGTGGCTGCACTACTGGCTGCAGGGCCGGCTGCCGCAGGCGTCGGCGCTGGTGCTGGTGGCGGTGGCCTACACGCTGCTGGTCGATTCCGCCACCAATGTGCCGTCGCTCGTCAACGACGGCCTGGGTCGACCCCATCTGAGCGCCGTTGCCGCCATGCTGCGTGCAGCGCTGGGCGTCGCTACCATGGTCTGGGTGCTGGCACGCTTCGACATCGTGGCTCTGGCATGGTCGCAGCTAGGGGTGACGCTGCTGGTCAGTGCGGGTTTCATTGCCGTCGTCCACCGACGTTCGCTGCCGTGGCGGCTGGCTGACGTCGCGCGGCCGGTGTACGCCCTGAATGCGGTCGTGCTGACCGTGGGCTCGGTCGTGCTGGCCGCGCGCTGGCAGCAGCCGGTGCTGGCGCCCGGCGCCTTCGCCGCCAGCGTGTCGTTGACGACGCTGCTGCTGGGCGGCATCGGCTGGACGCTGGTCCTGCGGCCCGCGCACCGACAGCGGCTGCTGGACCTGGTCCGGCGCCGCGGGTCACCCGCATGAGCCTGAGCTTTTCCATCGTCACGTGCACGCGCAACAGCATGGCCACGCTGGAGCAGACGCTGCAGTCGCTGCAGATGCAGCAGGGCGTGGAGATGGAGCTAGTGCTCGTCGACGGCGACTCGACCGACGGCACGCTGGAGCGGCTGCGCGCACAGCCCGGCCGCACGCAGTTGCTGACCGGCGTCGGCGGCGGTATTTCCCGCGCGATGAATGCCGGCATCGCGGTTGCGCGCGGCGACGTCGTGGCGCACCTGCACGCCGACGACCGCTACCTGCACCCGCAGGTGCTGGCTCACGTGGCCCATGCGATGCAGGCCGACCGCAGCGACTGGCTGTTCGGTCGCATCGTCAGCGATGTCGGCGGCCGCCTGCTGCCCGAACCCTTCAGCGCACCGCGCTTCTCGCTGCGTGCGCTGCAGCGCGGCAACTTCGTCCCGCACCCGGCCACCTTCGTGCGGCGCACGGTGTTCCAGCGCTTCGGCGGCTTTCGGACCGACTACAGGCTCGCGATGGACTACGAGTTCTGGCTGCGCATCGCGCCGCATTGCCGCGTGACGCAACTCGGTGAGGCGCTCGCCGCCTTCCGCGTGCATGACGCCAGCGCCAGCACCCGCCACGCCCAGGCCGCGTTCGACGAGGACATGCGCGCCCGCCTGTCCCACAGCCCGCACTGGACCTGGCCGGCACATGCCGCGCGCTACCTGGTTCGCCATGCGCGCCGCTTCGGCCTGCCGCCGGTCTGACAATGGACGGCACGCCGTTGATCAGCCTGGTGCTGGCCACCGTCGGTCGCAGCGACGAACTCGCTGCGCTGCTGCACAGCCTGCAGTCGCAACTCGAACGGCGATTCGAACTGATCGTCGTCGACCAGAACCGCGACGACCGGCTGCTGCCGGCCCTGCAGGCGCTGGCAGTTGCCGGCGTGGCCACGCAACACCTGCGCCAGGCCGAATCCAACCTGTCTCGCGCGCGCAATCGCGGCCTGCAGGCGGCGCGTGCTGCGGTGGTGGCCTTCCCCGATGACGACGCCTGGTACGAAGCCGACACCCTGCAGCAGGCGCTGCAACACCTGCAGCAGTGCGCAGGCGACGATGGCCTGATCGGCCGCTGGGTCGACATCGAGCGGCCTGGAACCGGGCCCCAGGGAACGGCTTCGTTGTCGGCTTGGCGGCGCTTTCGCGGCGGTGAGGCCAGCTCGATCACGCTCTTTCTGCGCACTGATGCGGCACGCCGCTGGGGCGGCTTCGACGAACGGCTGGGCGTGGGCCGCTGGTTTGGCGCGGGCGAGGAGACCGATCTGGTGCTGCGCGCGCTGGGCTCGGGCGCCTGCCTGCGGCACGTCGGCGAGGTTCGCGTACGGCATCCGGCGCCGTCCGGCGAGCCACCGCCGTGGTCGACCGCGTTGCGGCGCGCGCGCGGCACCGGCGCGCTGTATGCGAAGCACCGACTGTCGGCCTGGGTCGTACTGCGCGGCCTGGTGGCGCCGCCGCTGCTCAGGCTCGTGCGTCACCCCGAGAGCCTGCCGTGGCGCTACGCGCTGGCGCTGTCAGCCGGCCGTGCGCAGGGGCTGCTGGGTTGGAGCCTGGGCCTGCATCAGGTCGACCGCGAGGACTGATCGAGGTCCGACCCGTCGCGCCGGTGCCAGCTCAGCCTCTCAGCGCAGGCTGGCCATGCCACAGCGTCCGCCGGCGTACCAGTGGTTGCGCACGCGTTCCACGTATTCGAGGCTGCGCAGACCGCGCTCGTCGCAGAAGGCGATGAACTCGGCGCTGAACCAGCAGGAATGCACCATGCCCTGCGGCGCCAGGCGGCTGGCCAGCGCCGCAAACTGGGCGCGGCTGTGTGCCGGGTCGTTGACGGTGTCGTGCAGGAACAGGTCGATCGGCTCGGGCGTGGCCAGCAGCGCCGCCACGCTGTCGCCTTGCAGGCGGCGCACCAGGCCGCCTTCGTCGCCGTCCAGGATTTCGCCGCGGTCCGGACGCACATCCACGTTTATGAGCAGCGGCGCGCGGCCGCCGCCGCCGGTGCCGGCGTTGCGCTGCAAGGCGCGACAGATGGCCCAACTGCCCAGGCCGCGGTCGGTGCCGGCCTCGAAGACGACACGTGCGCCGCTGGCCCGCACCATCATGTAGTTGACGACGAAGCGGCCGTAGCGCAGCTGCTCGTCGCAGCTGTGGCGCAGCCTTGTGTCGCGCACGCGCTGGTGGTAGCGCCGCGCGAACTCGGCGTCGCTGCGAATCTCTTGCGCAAAGCCACGCACCTCGGCCCGGCTGAGGCGGCTGAGCTCGGCCAGCGCGCAGACCACGGCTTCCAGACCTTCGGGCTCGTAGTCGCAGTTGAAGTTGGCCCACTCGCGCGAACGCACCAGCCAGATCAGCGTGCGCACGGCCTGCACCCACAGCGGCCGCAGGCCTACGCGCAGTCGCAGCGGCAGCGCAGCCAGCCGGCTCAGGCGCGAGTACTTGATGCGCTCGACCAGGCGGGCCTTCATGTCAAGACACCCTGTTGGCGCTGCACGTCGGCGTTGGTCAGGCGTGCGGCGGCCGGTACGTTGGCGGCGACCTGTGCGAAGAAGCGTTCGAGCGCGGGCCACAGGTCGTGCCGGTCGATCTCCCACGAATGGCCCCACAGGTGAAAACCGCTGCCGCTGGCCAGGCAGGTCTGCAGGGCACGCCGCAAGCGCGTTTCGAAGTCTGCTTCGGCCAGGCAGGCCAAGGCCACCGCCAGCCGCCGGCGCCGGTGTCCTTGCGACAGCAGGTTGCGCAGCAGCACCAGCCGCGGATGGGCATGGAACTGCAGCGTGGTGGGCATTCGCAGCGGATCGTGCCCGCTGTCCATGCGAAAGTTCTCCGTCGTGCGGGCGTACGCAAACCCCGCCGCCGCCACCGCGTCGCGCGAACCGGCCGCCAGCTTTCCGCCGGGGTAGCAAAAGCCCTGCACCGGGTGGCCGAGCATGCTTTGCAGTTGCGCCTTGCCTTGCACCACCTGGGCCGCCCAATCCGCGGCCGGCACTCGGTTGGCATAGACATGGTCGAGCGTGTGCGAGCCGATCTCGAACCGCCCGTCCAGTGCACGCAGGTCGGCGGCCTGCATGACCGGCCGACCTTCGCCGCTGTGCAGCGGGCAGTAGAACGTGCCCAGGATGCCGTGACGGGCCATCAGGTCGGCCAGCCGGCGGTCCAGCGGGTGGCCGTCATCCCAGGAGGTGGTGAACCACATCGTCGGCTGCCGGCTGGTGATCACAGCCGCGGGCGGGCCAGTGCATCGAGTACTCCCTGCCCGAAGCGCTCGGCCATCGCCTGTACCGTGTAGCGGCGGCCGTCGGCGGCGGCCTGTTCGCGCCAGCGGCGCAGCCGCACCGGGTCTTGCAGCAGGCTCAGCAGGCCAGCGGCGAAGGCGCCTGCGTCGGCCCCCGTGATAGCACCGTTGCGGCCCGGGTCCAGGTAGGCGATCTCGGGGCCGTGGCCGTGAGCATCGGTCGTCAGCAGCGGCAGGCCTGCCGCGAACGCGTCCACGATCGCCAGGCCCACCGCGCCAGGCATGCACAGGCAGTCAGATACGGCCATCAACGCCGCCTTGTCGGCGCCCCACTGGGCGCCCAGCCAACGGATGTGCGACTGGCCGCGGGTGGCCTGTTCGGCGGCCTGGCGGGCGTCGCCGTCACCGACCATCAGCAGCACGAAGGTGGGGTCCTGGCGCTGCACCCGGGCTGCCGCGTCGATCAGCCGGTCGAGCCCTTTGCCGCGGACCATCGAACCCAGGAACAGGGCCGTATGTCCCGCCGTCAGGCGATGCGCCTGGCGCAGCAACTGCAGCCGCTGCGGCGCTGTGGCGGCTATCTGCTGGCGCAGGCCGTCGGTATCGGTGGCGTTGTTGACGACCGTGATGCGCCCGGCAGGAAAGCCCGCCTCCAGCACCAGGCGTTGACTGAGCGAGGTGTAGGCAAACCACCAGTCGGCCTGGCGCGTGGTGACGCGCTTGAAGCGTTCGCGCCAGCTGTCGCGGCTGCTCGCGGCCAGGTTGGCGCCGTGGCCGAAGAAGCCCAGCCGAAAGTGCCGCCAGGGCCGGCACAGCCAATGGTTGAAGAGCAGTCCGTTTTCGTGGCTGACGATCACCAGGTCATGATCCTGCGTGGCAAAGGGCTGCCACACCGCCTTGCCGCCCCATGCGGTGCGGGCTTCGGGCATGCACAACGCCCAGTCCAGCTCCCCGGCATCGTCCCGCGCCCGTTCGGCCGGGGTCGCTTGGCCGTGCATGAAGTCGAACTGCACGCCGTGTTGCTGCAGCCAGACGCGGGCAGCTTCCAGAAAGGCCACCCGATAGCGCGGCAAGCGGCGCTCGGCCAACAGCGCGCGCGGCCGGGCCTTCGCGGCGCAGTCCATTCAGTCCGGCTTGCGCGCCACGACCTGCGCGCCACCGCTGAGCAGCGGCGGGTAGACGTGGTGCAGCCGCCCCCACCTGCCGTAACCCACGGTCCGCTCGATGCGAAAGCCGGCGCGTTGCAGCAGCAGCGACAGCGAGCGGAAGGTGAAGTAGTGCAGGTGACCGCCGTCGAACAGCACGTCGCTGCCGAGGCCCTCGTTGCGCTGCGACGTGGACGGGAAGCGCCCGAGCAACAACAGTGCCCGCTTCTTGATGAAGGCGATGTTGGGCGTGTTCATCACCAGCCGCCCGCCGGGGCGTAGCACGCGGAAGATCTCCGCCGTCGCCTGGTACACGTCGGGCACGTGTTCGATGGTGTCGGCCGAGACCACGCAGTCCAGGCTGCCGCTGGCGACGCCGGCCATCTGCTCGGCGCTGCCCTGCAGCGCGGTGAAGGCCAGTCCGGCCAGGTTGAGCCGGGCCTGTTGCAGCCGATGCGCCGAGTACTCGAGACCGATCAGCCGCGTGTACCGGTGGCGCAGCTGGTACAGCAGGTGGCCGCCGCCACAGCCGACGTCGAGCACCGAAGCGCCGCTGCCGGCATGCGCCAGGATGGCTTCGACGCGGCTGCGCGGCCAGCCTGCGGGGGTGATGTCGGTGAATACCTCGCGCGTCAGCGATGACTTGTAGAACTCGTCGTAGCGCTCAGAAAGGCTCATGGGTCTGTCGGTTGGTGCACCGGGCCGCGGGCCCGGCATGCGCCCAGGCGGTGCAGCCACTGCAGTCCATTGTTGCGCATCCGCAGCCGGGCTCACGCAGCGGCACCGTGCAGCGCCAGCGCTTCGTCGTACAGCCCGACCAGTTGCTCGTGGTTGCGCTCGCCGGTCCAGTGGCGCTGGTGGTGGTCTCGCGCTTGTTCGCCCAGCGGGCGCAGTGCCTGTGGCTGTGCGTGGGCGGCCTGCAGCAAGGCGGCCAGCTCCTGCGGCCGGCCGGGGTCGAACAGCCAGCCGGTGCGGCCATGCTGCACCAACTCGGGCAGCGCGCCGACCCGGCTGGCCAGTACCGGCAGGCCGCAGGCGAAGGCCTCGACCAGCGTGCGCGGACAGGCTTCCGCACACAGGCTGGGCAGCACCAGCGCCGCTGCCTGTTGCATGTGGTGCAGCACCTCGGTCGGCCGCAGGGCGCCCAGCAGTTGCAGGCCGGGATGTCCTGCCAGGCGGGCGCGCTCGGGGCCGTCGCCGATGACGCGGATCGGTGCCGCGTCCGTGACCAGCGCCGCTGCAGCGGCCAGCAGCGCGGTGCCCTTTTCGGGCGACAGACGGCCCACGTACAGCACGCCACGGCGCTCGGACGCGTCCGTCGCTGGTGCCTCGGGCAGGTCGATGAAGTTGGGTTTGATGCGCAGCCGCTCGCGCGGCAGACCGCCACGCACGAAGGTCTCGGCGCAAAAGTGGTTCAACGCCACGTACAACGTGACGTCGCGCTGCCAGGTGCCCCGCACGCGGTGCCCCTGCAGCATCAAGGCCACGACCGCGGACTGCGCCACCGATCCGCGGTAGCAGCCGTGCCACACGGCGCGCCAGGGCACATGGCCCACGCAGTCGTCGCAGAGGCGGCCGTCGCGCAGCAGCATGGCCTGCGGGCACAGCAAGCGGAAGTTGTGCAGCGTTTGCAGCACCGGCAGATCGAGTTCGCGCGCGGTGGCGTAGACCGATGGGCTGATCAGCGGGAAGCTGTTGTGCACGTGGATCAGGTCAGGCCGGAACCGTTGTGCCAGCACCCGCAGCTCGCGCCGTGTGCGCGTCGACCACCAGCTGCCCAGCACCACCCGCGCCGGAGCCAGCGTGTCGATCTCGTCGTTGTGCCGCAGGTAGAGCTCGACCGCATGGCCGTGACGGCGCAGCAGGTCGGCCTCGGCGTCGACTACCGCGTCTTCGCCGCCCCGCTGCTGGTAGCGGTTGTGCACCAGCAGCACGCGCCGGCGCTGCGCGGGGTCGGCACTGGCTGCGGCCGGCATCCGGTCAACGCCGGCGCAACAACTGCCGCGCCGCGCGCAGCACGAAGCGGGTGTTGGTCGACAGGTAGCGGCCGGCCAGGCGGCGTGGTTCGATGGCCAGGCGGTGCAGCCATTCGAGACCGTGCTCGCGCATCCAGCGCGGTGCGCGCGCTGTGGTGCCGGCCAGGAAGTCGAAGGCTGCGCCCACGCCGACCATCACCGCCTGTACCTGCCCCCGGCGCGCCGCCATCCAGCATTCCTGCTTCGGGCAGCCCAGGCCGACCCAGACGATGCCGGCACTGCTGCGGTTGATGGCGTCGACATCGGCGGCGATTTCCGCCGCTGACGGGGAGTGAAACGGCGGCGAGCGTGCGCCGGCGATGAGCAGGTCGGGCCAGCGCGCGCGCAAGGCGAGCTGCAACTGCTGCAAGGTGTCGCCGCTGGCGCCGTACAGGAAGATGGCCACGCCCGCGGCGGCGGCCTGCCCCAGCGTGTCGGCCATCAGGTCCGGGCCGGCCAGGCGACGCTGTTGGCGGGCTCCCAGCCGGCGCAACATCCAGGCCACCGGTGCACCGTCGGGCGCCACCAGGTCGGCCTGCCGAAGGGCGTGCGCCAGGGCCGGGTCGCTGCCGGCGCTGACCACCGAATGAACGTTGCACAGGCAGACCACGCGGCTGCGGCGTTCGCGACCCCAGGCCACGAGCCGGGCCACGGCGTCGTCCGCGGCCAGGCAGTCAACCGACACGCCGAGCACGGGCAGCCGCTGGCGCACCGGCTCGGACGCAGCGGGTGGTGCCGTGACGGTGGCTGGGGTCATGCAGGGTGGGACAAGGTCGGGCACCGATTGTCGCGCGCAGCCTTGCAGGCAATCAGCGTTGTTCCAACGCGCAGCCGGCCGCGTTCACGACCTGCCGGTGCGCGCTGCCTGGGCAGCTGTCCTGCCAGTCGGAGATGCCGTCGCCGTCGCTGTCGGGCGATGCAGCTTCAAACGCTCGCAGCAGCACCGCGCTGCGCGGCGCCAGGCGCACCGGCCAGGTGACCCGACGGGCGTCGCTGCTGCCCGCCGGGTCGGCCAGGTCGGCCAGTTGGGTGCAGAGCCTGGCCTGGTCGTCCGCCAGCGGGCAGGCCAGGTCGACGCTGGCGTCACCCGCGTTGACCAGCGCGAGCGAGATCCGCGGCGCGAGCGACGGCGTGATCGACATGATCTCGAGTCGTGCCAGGCTCAGGCTGCGGCCAGCGGCCACGCCTTCGATGTCGAACCGTGCCCCCAAGTCGCCGGTGACGTCGTCGTTGGAGCGCACGCTGCGCGTGGCCTGGTAGACGACGCTGTAACGCTGCCACCTCGTGCCTGCGATGAACGACAGGTCACGCTCGGCCAGCAATTCGTAGCCGTTGCTGCCGCCACCACCACGCCGAACCACCAGCTGCAGCGGCTGGTCTTCGGCGTCGGTCGCGATGTCGACGGCGAGCCGGTACCAGTTGCCCTGTTCGAGCGAAAAATTCGGCGAAGAAACCAGACCGGAGGGCGCGCCGCCGGTGTAGCGCAGGCAGGGGCTGGCGTCGCAGGCCGCGTAGTGCAGTTGGCCGTGCGGGGCAGTCGCATTCCAGTGCGACCAGCCGGCCGCGCCGGCGGCCAGGTTGCCATTGGGCACCAGGTTGGCGCCGGCCACGGTGTAGCTGGCATGCCCGTCGCCGCTGCTCGCACTGCCTTGCGGATCGGCTGCGCCGGTCGAGGCCAGGCCGGGCGTAGCGAACCACTGTGCGGCCGTGAAGTCACGGCCGCCAACAGCCGTGCCTACGCTGCCGATGCGGCCGGGCGCGGCGTCGAAGTAGCGGTTGCGGTCGAAGCTGCCGAAGGAGGCGGCGCTGGATTGGTGGGTTTCGAGCAGCAGGCTGCGCGACCGCGCGTGCAGCGGCGCGAACTGGTTGCCCTCGATCCGGTTGCCGCGCGTGGTGCCGCTGCCGTCGGCCTGCAGGCGGGTTTCCTGCATCCACAGCTGAGCCACACGGTTGCCGTACAGACGGTTGTCGAGCACCTGATTCGCGCTGGCGTCGTGCAATTGCAGGCCGTGGTCGGCGCCGATCACGGTATTTCGCTCGACGCGCACGCCCGCGGCGTCGTCGTCGAGGTAGATGCCCTGGGCCTGTGATGCCTGGTTCGAACTCGGCTTTCCGGCCGTGTTGCCGCGCACATGCAAGACCAGGTTGCCGACGATGCGGCTGTCATTGCCTGCACCCAGGGTGTAGATCGCGCCGCAATCGTCGAGCACGCTGCAGCTGCCGACGACCACGTTGCGCTCGACCACGCTGCGCTCGAAGACGCGGATGCCGATGTAGCCGCTGTCGACGATCAGGTTGTCGCTGACCGTGGCCGCTTGCCCGGCCAGGATGGCGCCGTAGCTGCGCCGCGGCAGGCTCAGCACCGCGGCGCCGGCCATCAGCACCCCGCTGCTGCGGATGTGGTTGTTGCGCACCGTCAAGCCGATGGCGGCGCCGGCACCGATGCCGCCCGCGAACACCGCGTCGGTGCCGCTGCGCTCGATGCGGTTGGACTCGATCACCACGGCGCTGCTTTCGGCGGCGTCGATGCCGCGGTCGGCCAGGTCTTCGAAGCGGCTGTTGCGCACCTGCACGGCCTGGCTGCGCTGCAGCAGCGCACCGGTGCCGACCTTGCGTACGAGCAGGCCGTCGACCACGACATGGGCCCGGCCCTGCAGGTCGATGCCGGTGGCCAGCACGCTGGCGCTGGTGGGCAATCGCGGCTCTGCGCTGCCGCCCAGGTCGTGCGCGAGCAGGCGGCCGCCGGCTGCGTCGTGGAACCACTCGCCGGCGCTGTCGACCATCCAGGCCTGGCCGGTCAACAGGTAGCCCCAGCCGGCCTTGAGCGGATAGGTGCTGGGGCTGGCCAGGGTCAGCGTATGGCCGTCGACGCCGGCGATCGGCAGGTCGTCGATCACGAAGGCGGCGCTGCGCACACGAACGTGGCTGCCGGAGCCGAGTCGCGCAGCGGGCGGCAGCAACAGGTCGTCGCCAGTGCCCAGCCGGGTGCTGACGTCGCGGCCATTGGCGCTGGCCAGGTTGCCATCGGCCGCCATGGTGAAGAAGCCGGGGCCGTTGGCGCCGCGGTTCGGGTGGTGCGCCTCGACCCAGACACCGGCGCTGGAGAACAGTTGCAGTGGGGCCGGCGCCAGCGCCGCGACGTAGACCGCGCCGGCCTGGCGCACCCATGCCGACGCGGGCAGATCGACGCTGCCATCGATGGTGGGCGGCTGGCTGCAGCCGGCCGCCGCCTCGATGACCAGTGGCCGCGCGGCCGTTCCCGACGCGCCCAGGCGCAGGCTCTCGCGCCACCGGCTGCCGCAGGCCAGCACGATGCGGTCGCCCGGCTCCAGCGCGGCCGTCGTCAGGCGTGCCAGGCTCCGCCAGGGGCGGTCAACGGTGCGGCCGTCCAGCTTGTCGTTACCGAGTTGACTGTCGACGTGGAACCTGCGACCAGCAGGGCTGGTGTCAGGCCAGGGCCGCGCGCGCGTCGGCACCGTTGGCAGGCCTGTCAGCACGACGCGGCCGTGCGTGCCCAGCGCGCTGTCGAGGCTGTTGTCCAGCGCCGCTGCGGCGACGGCGGTGCTGCGCTCGCCTTCGGCCAGTGGCCAGACCAGGCTCGCAGGCGATGGCGCGGCCAGGGCAAGCACCGGCGAAGCGGGCTCGGCCGGGGCCGTGGCTTGGTCAGCCCCGCCGCAGGCGAGCAGGCCGCAAAACAGGAGTGAGAGCACGGCTGACGCCGGCCGCAACGACGGCGGACGGGCAAGGTGGAACCTGAGGCGATGGTGGACGACGGCCGCCACCGGCGGCGGCGGCGCTGAGCGCTGGACGCAATCGGAATGCACCGGGTTTCGGTGCTTGCGGCTGCCTCTCAGTCATGCCGCGGGGGCGTGGCCAGCCCGGCGCGCTGGACCAGGCTGTCTCGGCGGGCAGCAAGGTAGTCGGCGTCGACCATTTCGCGCACCAGGGCGTCGAAAGCCACGGTAGGCGCCCAATCCAGCACCCGGCGGGCGCGGCTGGCATCACCGAGCAGCGTCTCGACCTCGGCCGGGCGCATGTAGCGTGGGTCCACGCGCACGATCACGTCGCCGGCCGCACAGTGCGCCTTTGCTTCGCCCGGTGGCGGCTGGGCGACGGCGACAATGCCGACTTCGTCGACGCCATGGCCGCGGAACTCGAGTGCCAGCCCAAGCATCGCCGCGGCGCGGCGCGCGAACTCGCGCACCGAGTGCTGCACGCCGGAGGCGATGACGAGGTCCTGTGGCCGGTCTTGCTGCAACATCAGCCACTGGGCGCGCACGTAGTCTCGCGCATGGCCCCAGTCACGCAGCGCGGACAGGTTGCCCAGGTACACCCGGTCCTGCATCCCGAGAGCGATGCGCGCCAGGGCGCGTGTGATCTTGCGCGTGACGAAGGTTTCGCCACGCACGGGGCTTTCGTGGTTGAACAGGATGCCGTTGCAGGCATACAGGCCATACGCCTCGCGGTAGTTGATGGTGGTCCAGTGCGCAAACAGCTTGGCCACGCCATACGGGCTGCGTGGGTGAAACGGCGTGCTCTCTGACTGCGGCACTTCGGCCGCCAATCCGTAGAGCTCGCTGGTGCTGGCCTGGTAGTAGCGTGTGTGGCGTTCGAGGCCGAGCGTGCGGATGGCCTCCAGCAGGCGCAGCGCACCCAGGCCGTCGATGTTGGCGGTGTACTCAGGCTGCTCGAAGCTCACCGCCACGTGGCTCATCGCACCCAGGTTGTAGACCTCGTCGGGCCGCACCTGCTGCATGATGCGCAGCAAGCCGGCGCCGTCGCTCAGGTCACCATGGTGAAGGTGAAAGCGCGGTTCGCTGGCGTGCGGATCCTGATACAGGTGATCAACCCGGTCGGTGTTGAACAGCGACGAGCGGCGCTTGATGCCATGCACCACGTAACCCTTGTTCAGCAGCAGTTCGGCGAGATAGGCGCCGTCCTGGCCGGTAATCCCGGTGATGAGCGCTGTCTTGGGCATGGCAGGCAGGCGACGATTTGAGGGGCGGATGGTACGCGCAGCCCCCGCTCAGTTACACTCCGAGCGAGTTCAAGAGGCTGTTTATGACGCCGTCGAAGCGCCTTTGTAACCAGTAGCAGGGGGGGCAGATGGCCTCGCGCCGCCAGGCAGAGGTCTGTGGTTCGCGGATCATCGGAAGGTATCGCCGTGTCAGCCGTGTCGTCATTTCGCTGGGTTTTGTTGCTGCTGCTGGCCCTGACAGCCTTGATGCCGGCTCACGCCCGCCGGCTGGCGCTGGTGATCGGCAATGACGACTACAAGCAGTTCTCCCGCCTCGACAAGGCAGGCAGCGACGCCGAAGCGGTGTCGAAGGAACTCGAAGCCGCCGGATTCGAAGTCTCGCTGCGGCGCGACCTGAGCTACCGCAAGATGGTTGTCGCCTTCGAGGAGTTCTACGACAAGGTCAAGTCCGGTGACGAACTGGTGGTGTTCTACGCCGGCCACGGCGTGCAAACCGAGCGCGGCGCCTACCTGCTGCCGGCCGACATCGAAGGCGATACCCAGTCCCAGGTCGAGAAGATGTCGTACTCGGTCAACGTGTTGCTCGAGGAACTCGACCGCATGAAAGCGCGAGTGTCGCTGGTCATCGTCGACGCCTGCCGCGACAACCCGTTGCGCGTGCGCGGCAAGGCCATTGGTGCGGCCCGCGGGTTGTCGGGCCCCGACGTGGCCAAGGGTCAGATGGTCATCTTTTCGGCTGGCCGAAACCAGAAGGCGCTGGACGCGCTGAGCGCTGGCGACAGGCATCCCAACGGCGTGTTCACTCGCGAACTGCTGGCCCGCATGCGCGTGCCCGGACAGTCGATCGAAGCGCTGGCGATCGAGGTGCGCAACGCGGTCGAGCGTTCGGCCTTGAGCGTCAAGCATGAGCAGCGCCCGTTGATCGTCAACGATACGGTAGGCGAGTTCTTTCTGTATCCCGGCGCCGGCGGCGGCGGAGCGGCCGTGGCCAAGGCAGCCACAGCGGCACCGGCACTGGCGCAGGACGACTCTTCGCGCGAAGACCGCTTCTGGGAAGACGCCAAGGGCGCCGACAACGCCGAAGGCTACGAGGCCTATCTCGCCACCTATCCGAGCGGGCGCTATCGCGGGCTGGCCCGTGCTCACCTCAGCCGCCTGTCGAAGCCGACACAAGTGGCGCAGAACACGAGAGGTGCGAATGCCGAGCCTGGTCAGGCCGTGACGCCTCCACCAGCCGCCGCTGCCAGTCCCGCCAGCACCAGTCCGCCGGCGGTGTCACCAGAGTCCGCAGCCAGCTCGGCCATCCCGACCCCGACCCCGACCCCGGCAGCCAGCGTCGTGCCGCCTGCGGTGGCGCCAGCGCCAGCACCCACTCCTGCGCTTGCGCCGCCATCGGTGTCGCCGACGGTCGCTGCGCCTGCCACGTCACCCGCCGCCGCCGCGCCCGCGAGCGCTACCCGCACTCGGGCAACCTATGCGCTGCCCAATGGCGACCGCTATGACGGCGAGGTGTTGTCCAACCAACGCTCGGGCAAGGGTGTCTACCTGTTCGCCAACGGCGATCGCTACGAGGGAGAGTTCAGTGCCGACCAGTTCATGGGCCGGGGCGCGATGACCTTTTCCAATGGTGATCGCTACGAAGGGCAGTTCCAGGGCACCACCAAGCAGGGTCAGGGCGTGATGGTGTTCGCCAGCAAGGACCGCTACGAGGGGCAGTTCGCCGATAACGTCTACCACGGAGAGGGCATCTTCACCTTTGCCAGTGGCGAGCGTTACAGCGGCAGTTATCGCCGTGGCCTCAAGCATGGCAAGGGCGAGCAGCTGTTCGTCAACAAGGATCGCTACGTCGGCACCTTCGAGAACGACAAGCCGCATGGCATGGGCACGACAGTGCACGCCAACGGGGACACCTTCGAAGGCGAATTCGTCCAGGGTGTCAAGCAAGGCGCCGGCACCTACAAGTTCACCAACGGCGACCGTTACGAAGGCAACTTTGTCGACGGGCTGTTCAGTGGTCGCGGGCGCCTGTACCTGGCCAGCGGTGACCGCTACGAGGGTGACTTTCGCAACAACGTCAAGGATGGCCAGGGCGTGCACTACTTCGTCAGCAAGGACCGCTACGAGGGTGGATTCAAGAGTGGCGCCCAGGATGGTCAAGGCACGCACTTCTTCGCCAACGGCGACCGCTACACGGGCGGGTTCGATGGCGGCGTTCGCCATGGCAAGGGCGTGCATCACTTCGCCAGCGGTCAGACACGCGACATGGAGTACGTCAACGGCGTCGAGAAGGCTCCGTAGTCAGCCGCGTCAGGCCTGCCGGCTGGTCACAGGCCGCGGGCCACAAAGTCGCGGTAAGCGCGGCGCAGACCTTCGTCGAGCCCGATGCGCGGCGTCCACCCGGTGGACGCCAGCCGCGACACGTCGAGCAGCTTGCGCGGCGCACCGTCGGGCCGGCTGCGGTCGAACACGATGCGGCCCTCGTAGTCGACCGTTCGGGCGACCCGGGCTGCAAGGTCGGCGATTCGGATGTCGCTGCCGCATCCGATGTTGACCAGTGGCGGCTGCAATCGATCGTTGTTCAGCCCGTCGTCGCCGAGCAGCGCGCAATAGCGCTCGTCGGGCAACGCCAGCAGATGCACACAGGCGTCGGCCATGTCGTCGCTATGCAAGAACTCCCGCCGCGGCTCACCGCTGCCCCAGACCACGACCTCGCCGTCAGCGCGCAGCCGCGCCTCGTGGAAGCGGCGCAGCAGCCCGGGGATCACATGGCTGAGCTCGGGGTGGAAGTTGTCGTTTTCCCCGTACAGGTTGCATGGCATGACTGCCAGGAAGCGTGTGCCATGCTGGCGGTTGGCGCTCCAGCAGAGCTCGATGCCAGCGATCTTGGCCAGTGCATAGGGCCGGTTGGTGGGCTCCAACGGCCCGGTCAACAATGCCGATTCAGGGATCGGCTGCGGCGCGATCCGGGGATAAATGCAACTCGAGCCGAGAAACAGCAGCCGCTGCACTCCGAACAGGCGCGCGGCTTCGATCACATTGGCTGCGATGGCCAGGTTGTCGCATATGAAGCGGTAGGGCTCACGCGCATTGGCCAGGATGCCGCCGACACGCGCTGCCGCCAGCAGCACCAGTTGGGGCCGTTCGGCCTTGAAGAACGCGCGCGTGGCCGCAGCATCGCACAGGTCGAGTTCGTCGCGGCTGCGCAGCAGCAGCTGCCGCGCTCCGTCGCGCTGCAAGCGCCGAACGAGTGCCGAGCCTACCAGGCCACGATGTCCGGCGACGAAGATGCGCGCGTCGAGCGGAATCATCAGGCGATGGACGTCTGGTCGGCGGACACGGGAATCGGTCAGACCGCAGGCAGGTCGACCGTCGGATCGGACAACCAGGGTGCGTCGGCGTCCTTGGTAGCCACCAGCGCCGGTCCAGCCAGACGGTCAAGTGGCCAATTGATTGCCAGCGTCGGGTCGTCCCAGCGCAGCGCGCGTTCGCATTCGCGGGCGTAGAAATCGGTGGCCTTGTACAGGAAGTGGGTGTCGTCCTCGAGGGCCAGGAATCCATGTGCAAAGCCTTCTGGAATCCACAACTGACGGTGGTTGTCGGCCGACAGTTCGATGCCCACCCACTGCCCGAAGGAGAGGGAACCGCGGCGGATGTCCACCACCACGTCAAAGGCGGATCCACGCACCACTCGCACCAGCTTGCCCTGCGGGTGGGGCGGCAGCTGGTAGTGCAGACCACGCAGAACGCCGGCGCGCGAGCACGAATGGTTGTCCTGAACGAACGGGCGCGGCGCAGGCAGGCCGAGCTGGCGCAGTCCGTCATCAAAGCGCGCGCCATGCCAGCTTTCGATGAACCAGCCACGGTTGTCGCCGAACAGCGCGGGCTCGACGACCACCACGCCGGGCAGGCTTGTGGGCAGCAGCTTCATCGGAACACCCGTTCCGCCAGCACCTGCATCAGGTACTGCCCGTAGCCGTTCTTCAACATCGGCTGGGCCTGGGTTTCGAGTTGAGCGGCAGTGATCCAACCGGCGCGGAAGGCGATCTCTTCCGGGCAGGCGACCTTCAAACCCTGGCGCTTTTCGAGCGTGGCGATGAACTGGCTGGCTTCGAGCAGGCTGTCGTGCGTGCCGGTGTCGAGCCAGGCATAGCCGCGGCCCATGATCTCGACTTCGAGCTGGTTCTGCCGCAGATAGCGTGCGTTGACCTCGGTGATCTCGAGTTCGCCGCGCGGGCTGGGCCTGATGTCGGCGGCGATGTCGCAGACCTGCCGGTCATAGAAGTACAGACCCGTGACAGCGTAGTTGCTCTTCGGCTGGCGTGGCTTTTCCTCGATGCTCTTGGCACGGCGTTCGGCGTCGAACTCGACCACGCCGTAGCGCTCGGGGTCGTGCACGTGATAGGCGAAGACCGACGCCCCATCGCTGCGCGTCTGGGCCCGCCGCAGCAGGGACTGGAAATCGTGGCCGTAGAAAATGTTGTCACCCAGCACCAGCGCGCTCGGAGCGCCGCCGATGAAGGACCGGCCCAGGATGAAGGCCTGGGCCAGGCCGTCGGGGCTGGGTTGTACGCAGTAGCTCAGGTTCATGCCCCAGCGGCTGCCGTCGCCCAGCAGGGCCTGGAAGCGTGGCGTGTCCTGCGCTGTACTGATGACGAGCACGTCGCGCACGCCGGCGAGCATCAAGGTGCTCAACGGGTAGTAGACCATCGGCTTGTCGTACACCGGCAGCAGCTGCTTGCTCATGGCCAGCGGGGCCGGATGCAGCCGGGTGCCGGATCCCCCGGCGAGGATGATGCCTTTGCGGTTCATCGGTGGTTGGTTCCTGGTTTCGATGCTCAGACGCCCAGCACTTCGCGCAGCATGCGCTCGATGCCAACTTTCCAGTGCGGCAATTGCAGGCCGAAGGCCGTCTGCAGGCGCTTCGTGCACAGTCGCGAGTTCAAGGGGCGTCGTGCTGGCGTGGGGTAGTCGCAGGTCGACGACGGGCGAATCGCTTCGGAAGCGACCGTGATCGACTGCCCGTTCGAACGGGCCCACTCGATCACGAATCGAGCATAGGCAAACCAGCTGGTCTCGCCGGCGGCCACGCAGTGGTAGGTACCGCACAGTTGCGGCCGCGACCGGGCGGCCCGTAGCGCGTGCGACGAGATGTCGGCCAACAGGTCCGCCCCCGTGGGCGCTCCGATCTGGTCGTCGATGACCTTCAACTCGTCGCGTTCGGCGGCCAGGCGCAGCATGGTGCGGGCGAAATTGCCACCGCGTGCAGCATAGACCCAGCTGGTGCGCAGAATCAGGTGGCGGCAGCCGCTGGCGCGGATCAACTGCTCGCCTTCGAGCTTGGTGCGGCCATAGACGCTCAACGGGCCGGTGGCTGCGTCTTCGTCGCGCGCCTGGTCGCCACAGCCATCGAACACGTAGTCAGTGCTGTAGTGCAACAGCCAGGCACCGAGTGCTGCGGCCTCGCGCGCCAGCACGCCGGGTGCACTGGCGTTGAGCGCGCGCGCCAGTTCGGGCTCGCTTTCGGCCTTGTCCACCGCCGTGTGCGCGGCGGCATTGACGATCACGTCGGGCCGCACCCGCTGCACCAGCGCAGACAGCGAGTCGGGTTGCGAGAAGTCGGCCCTGAATTCACCTGCCGAATCGAAGTCACAGGCGACCAATTCACCCAGCGGCGCCATCGAGCGCTGCAATTCCCAGCCGACCTGGCCATTCTTGCCCAGCAGAAGGATCTTCATCGTGCGCTGTAGTTGGCCGCGACCCAGTCGCGGTAGCCGCCGCTTTGCACGTTGGCGACCCAGTCGGCATGATCCAGGTACCAGCGCACGGTCTTGCGGATGCCGGTCTCGAAGGTCTCGGCCGGACGCCAGCCGAGTTCGCGCTCGATCTTGCGCGCGTCGATGGCATAGCGCCGGTCATGACCCGGGCGGTCGGTCACGTGCGTGATCAGTCGGGTGTGCGGGCCACCGGGGTCGGGGCACAACTCGTCGAGAAGCGAACAGACACTGTGCACGATCTGGCGGTTGGTCTTCTCGTTCCAGCCGCCGACGTTGTAGACCTGGCCCGGACGACCGCGCTCGAGCACGGTTCGAATGGCGCTGCAATGGTCTCCCACGTACAGCCAGTCGCGCACCTGCAGGCCATCGCCGTAAATCGGCAGTGGCTTGGCCGCAAGCGCGTTGACGATCATCAGCGGGATCAGCTTCTCGGGAAAGTGCCATGGCCCGTAGTTGTTGCTGCAGTTGGTGGTCAGCACCGGCAGCCCATAGGTGTGAAACCAGGCCCGCACCAGATGGTCGCTGGCGGCCTTGCTGGCCGAGTAGGGGCTGTTGGGTTCGACGGTGTGAGTCTCGGTGAAGGCCGGCGCGCCGGGGGCCAGGCTGCCGTAGACCTCGTCGGTGCTGACGTGCTGGAAGCGAAAGGCCTGCCTGGCGTCGTCGGCGAGCGTCGACCAGTGGGCGCGCACGGCCTCCAGCAGCGTGAAGGTGCCTTCGATGTTGGTCTTGATGAAGGCGCCGGGCCCGAGGATGCTGCGGTCGACGTGGCTCTCGGCTGCGAAATGAACGACGACGCGCGGGCGGTGCGTGGCCAGCAGCCGGTCAACCAGCGGGCGGTCGGTGATGTCGCCCTTGACGAACAGGTGTCGCGCATCGCCGTCCAGCGCGGCCAGGTTCTGCAGGTTGCCTGCGTAGGTGAGGGCGTCCAGATTGACCACCGGCTCGTCGCGCGAAGCCAGCCAGTCGAGCACGAAATTGCTGCCGATGAAGCCGGCGCCCCCGGTGACGAGGATCGTCATGCGGCCTCCTGGTTTGCACGGATGATGAGGGTGGTTCTACCGTCGCCCATAGGTGTCCTCGAAGCGGACGATGTCGTCCTCGCCGAGATAGCTGCCGGACTGTACTTCGATGATCTCCAGCGGGACCTTGCCCGGGTTGGCCAGGCGGTGGGTCTGGCCGAGCGGGATGTACGTGCTCTGGTTTTCAGACAGCAGGATCACCTTGTCGCCATTGGTCACCTCGGCTGTGCCCGAGACGACGATCCAGTGCTCGGCGCGGTGATGGTGCATCTGCAGGCTCAGGGCGGCACCGGGCTTGACCATGATGCGCTTGACCTGGTGGCGCGGGCCATGGTCGATGCTGTCGTACCAGCCCCACGGCCGGTGTACCTTGCGATGCAGCGTGTGTTCGCCGCGCCGCTCGGCGCCGAGTTGCTGCACGATCTTCTTCACGTCCTGGCTGCGCGCGCGGTCGGCCACCAGCACGGCATCGGGCGTCTCGACGATCACCACGTTGTCCAGCCCCACCGCGCCGACCAGCCGGCTGGTGGCATGCACCAGCGTGTTGCGGCTGTCGTTGACGATGGCGTCGCCGACGCTGGCGTTGCCGTCAGCGTCCTTGTCGGCCACCTGCCAGACGGCCTCCCAGGCGCCGAGGTCGTTCCAGCCTGCATCGAGTTCGATCATGCGGATGTCGATGTCGGTGCCCGGGCAGCGCTCCATCACGGCATAGTCCACCGACTCCGACGGCACCCGCGAGAACTCGGCCTTGTCCGGCCGCACGAAGCGTGCGTCGGTACTGCGCGGTACCCAGGCCTGGCGGCAGGCGCTGGCGATGTCGGGACGAAAGCGTTCGAGAGCAGCCATCCAGACCGAGGCACGCAGTACGAACAGGCCCGCGTTCCAGAAGTAGCGACCTTCGGCCAGGTAGCGCTCGGCGGTCGCCAGGTCGGGCTTCTCGACGAAACGCTCGACGATGGCGTCCACAGCGCCGCTGCGATCGGCCCGGATGTAGCCGTATCCGGTTTCGGGCCGATCGGGCACGATGCCCAGGATGGCGATGCCCCCGCGCGCGGCCACGGCCACCGCACGACGCATGGCGGCCGTGAATGCGTCGGGGCGGGTCACCGTCTGATCGGCGGGCGTGACCACCAGCACCGGGTCGGCACCGCCTTGCAGCGCCTGCAGCGCAGCCAGGGTGAGTGCGGGCGCGGTGTTGCGGCCCAGCGGTTCGAGCAGCACGGCAGCCGGCTCGACGCCGATCTCGAGCAACTGGTCGAGCACCAGGAAGCGGTGCTCCTCGTTGCCGACGATCAGCGGTGGCGCGATCGCCATCGAATCATCGGCCAGGTCCTGCACGCGCGAGACGGCCTGCTGGAACAGGCTGCGCTGGCCGCTGCGTTGGTCGGCCAGCACGAGGAACTGCTTGGGGTATCCGGCCCGCGACAGCGGCCACAGCCGCGTGCCGGCGCCGCCGGCCATGATCACCGGCAGCACGGAAGTCTTCATGCGTCGAATCCATTCGGGTTGAGTTGTTGCCAGCGCCAGCTGTCCTCGCAGATGCGGGCCAGGTCGTGCTGCGCCTGCCAGCCCAGCAGCCGGTGCGCCAGCGTGGGGTCGGCGTAGCAGGCGGCTACGTCGCCGGGCCGCCGGTCGACGATCCGACAGGGTATCTCGCGCCCGCTGGCGCGAGCATAGGCCTGCACCACCTCGAGCACGCTGTGCCCGCGTCCCGTGCCGAGGTTCACGGTCAGCGAGCCGGGGCCGTCGAACAGCTGTCGGAGCGCCGCCACATGGCCGTCGGCCAGGTCGCAGACGTGGATGTAGTCGCGCACGCCGGTGCCGTCGGGCGTGGCGTAATCGTCGCCATAGACCGACAGCGCATCACGCCGGCCGATGGCCACCTGGGCCACGTAGGGCATCAGGTTGTTCGGCGTGCCGCGTGGGTCTTCGCCGATGCGGCCGCTCTCGTGTGCGCCGCCCGGGTTGAAGTAACGCAGGCAGGCGGTCTGCCACGCGGGGTCGGCCAGGCCCAGGTCATGCAGGATGGTCTCGCCCATCAGCTTGGTCTGTCCGTAGGGGTTGGTCGCAGACAACGGGGCGCTCTCGCTGATCGGCAACTGCGCCGGATCCCCGTAGACCGTAGCGCTGGAGCTGAACACGAAGCGGCGGACACCGCGCGTGTGCATCGTGCGGCAGGTCGTCAGCAGTCCGCCGATGTTGTTGGCGTAGTACGCCAGCGGCCGCTGTGTCGACTCGCCCACCGCCTTCAGCGCCGCAAAGTGCACGCAGGCATCGATGCGGTGTCGATCCAACATTGCTGCCACGGCGGCCGCGTTGC
>JANOJJ010000230.1:0-8670 GCA_031408155.1 Rubrivivax sp. | reverse complement strand
GCAACGAGCTCAGGGGCATCCCGATTGCCGCCGGCACCAAGGTGTCCGATGTCATCGGCAACCGGGTGATCGAGGTCGACTACGAGCTCGAGGCGGGCGACTCGCTGCGCAGCAAGATCAAGCAGGTGGCTTCCGGACGTTTCGGCGTGACAACCGAATACCTGGTCTCGGCCGATCAGATCCAGATCAAGATGGCGCAAGGTGCCAAGCCGGGTGAAGGCGGCCAGCTGCCTGGCGGCAAGGTCAGCGATTACATCGGCATGCTGCGCTACTGCGTGCCGGGTGTGGGCCTGATCAGCCCGCCGCCGCACCACGACATTTATTCTATCGACGACCTGGCGCAACTCATTCACGACCTGAAGAACGCCAACCCGCGCGCCGGCATCAGCGTCAAGCTGGTGTCGGAGGTAGGTGTAGGCACCGTCGCTGCGGGCGTGGCCAAGTGCAAATCCGATCACGTGGTGATCGCCGGCCACGACGGCGGCACCGGGGCCTCGCCCTGGTCGTCGATCAAACACGCCGGTACACCGTGGGAACTGGGCCTGGCCGAGACCCAGCAGACGCTGGTGCTGAACCGCCTGCGCGGCCGCATCCGGGTGCAAGCCGACGGCCAGATGAAGACCGGCCGCGATGTCGTCATCGGCGCGCTGCTTGGGGCCGACGAGTTCGGCTTCGCAACCGCGCCGCTGGTGGCCGAAGGCTGCATCTTGATGCGCAAGTGCCACCTCAACACCTGCCCGGTGGGCGTGGCCACGCAGGACCCGGTACTGCGCCGCAAGTTTTCGGGCAAACCCGAGCATGTGGTGAACTACTTCTTCTTCGTTGCCGAAGAGGCGCGCCAGATCATGGCGCAGCTGGGCATCCGCACCTTCAACGAGCTGATCGGTCGTGCCGACCTGCTCGACATGAAGAAGGGTATCTCGCACTGGAAGGCCAAGGGCCTGGACTTCAGCCGCGTGTTCCACCAGCCGCAGGTGCCGGCCGGCGTGCCGCGCATGCAGGTCGACGTGCAGGACCATGGCCTGCACAAGGCACTGGACGTCAGGTTGATCGAGAAGTGCCGCCCCGCCATCGAGCGCGGCGAGAAGGTCCAGTTCATGGACGAGGTGCACAACGTCAACCGCTCGGTCGGCGCCATGCTCTCGGGCGAGCTGATCCGCCGCCGTCCCGAAGGCCTGCCCGACCACACCATCTTCATGCAGATGGAAGGCACCGGTGGACAGAGTTTCGGCGCCTTTCTGGCCCAGGGCATCACGCTGTACCTGATCGGCGACGCCCACGATTACACCGGCAAGGGGCTGTCGGGCGGCCGCATCGCGGTGCGGCCGAGCATCGACTTCCGCGGCGACGCGACCAAGAACATCATCATTGGCAACACCGCACTCTACGGCGCCACCAGCGGCGAGGCCTTCTTCCGCGGCGTGGCCGGCGAACGCTTTGCGGTGCGGCTGTCGGGGGCCACTGCGGTGGTCGAAGGCACCGGCGACCACGGCTGCGAATACATGACCGGCGGCACCGCCGTGGTGCTGGGCCGGACCGGCCGCAACTTCGCAGCCGGCATGTCGGGCGGCGTGGCCTATGTCTACGACGACGACAACCAGTTCGGCCGCCGCTGCAACCACTCGATGGTGGCATTGGACAAGGTCGTGCCGGTGGCCGACCAGAGCGGCCCGGCGGTAGGCTGGCATCGCGAGCAAGCCGACGAGACGCTGCTGAAGAAGCTGATCGAGGAGCACCACCGCTGGACCGGGTCGTTGCGTGCGCGCGAGATCCTCGACCATTGGGCCGACGCGCGCGGCCGCTTCGTGAAGGTCTTCCCGCACGAATACAAGCGGGTACTGGCCGAGCGCTCCGCCAAGGCCGAGGCCAACGCTGCCACCACCAAGGCCAGGACCAGCGCCGCCACGGTGGCTGCCAAGTAAGTCAACAGGATCGACACATCATGGGAAAAGTGACCGGCTTCCTCGAGTTCGAGCGCCTGGAAGAGGGCTACGCGCCTGTGCCGCAGCGGCTGAAGTCGTGGCAGGAGTTCGTCATCGGCCTGAACGCCGAGCAGGCCAAGTTGCAGGGCGCGCGCTGCATGGACTGCGGTACGCCGTTTTGCATCAGCGGCTGCCCGGTGAACAACATCATTCCGGACTTCAACGACCTGGTGTTTCGCGGCGACTGGAAGAACGCCATCGATGTGCTGCACCAGACCAACAACTTCCCCGAGTTCACCGGTCGTGTCTGCCCGGCACCATGCGAGGCGGCGTGCACGCTCAACGTCAACGACGATGCGGTGGGCATCAAGAGCATCGAGCACGCGATCATCGACCGCGCCTGGGCCGAAGGTTGGGTCAAGCCGCAGCCGGCTGCGCGCAAGACCGGCCGACGGGTGGCCGTGGTCGGCTCCGGCCCCGCCGGTCTGGCTGCCGCGCAGCAACTGGCGCGGGCTGGCCACGACGTGACGCTGTTCGAGAAGAACAACCGCATCGGCGGCCTGCTGCGCTACGGCATTCCCGACTTCAAGATGGACAAGTTGCACATCGATCGTCGCGTCGAGCAGATGAAGGCCGAGGGCGTGGTTTTCCGCGCCGGCGTGCTGGTGGGGGCCTGGCCGACGGATTCCAGGGTCACCAACGACGCCAAGGAAACGGTCACTGCCGAGCAGCTCAAGGCGGAATTCGACGCCGTGCTGCTGGCCGGTGGCGCGGAGACCTCGCGCGATCTGCCGGTGCCCGGTCGCGACCTCGACGGCGTGCACTTCGCGATGGAGTTCCTGCCGTTGCAGAACAAGGTCAACGCGGGCGACAAGCTGAAGGGCCAGTTGCGTGCCGATGGCAAGCATGTGGTCGTGATTGGCGGTGGCGACACCGGCAGCGACTGCGTTGGCACCAGCAACCGCCATGGCGCTGCCAGCGTGACCCAGTTCGAGCTGATGCCGCAGCCGCCGCAGGAAGAGAACCGGCCCATGACCTGGCCCTACTGGCCGACCAAGCTGCGCACCAGCTCCAGCCACGATGAGGGCTGTGTGCGCGAGTTCGCCATCGCCACCAAGGAGTTCGTCGCCGGCAGCGGCAAGGACAAGGGCAAGGTCACGGCGCTGAAGACTGTGCACGTCGAATGGCAGGGCGGCAAGATGGTCGAGCTACCCGGCAGCGAAAAGGAAATCAAGGCCGATCTGGTGCTGCTGGCGATGGGCTTCGTCGCTCCGGTGGGCTCGGTGCTCGAGGCCTTCGGCGTCGACAAGGATGTGCGCGGCAATGCCAAGGCGTGCACCGAGACCGCGCAGGCGTACAAGACCAACGTCGACCAGGTATTTGCCGCCGGCGACATGCGCCGCGGGCAGTCGCTGGTGGTGTGGGCCATTCGCGAAGGCCGCCAGGCCGCACGTGCGGTCGACGAGTTCCTGATGGGGGCCAGCGCCTTGCCGCGCTGAGACCCGTCGGGTCGCCTGCCTTGTCGCGGTCGCCCGGCCAGGCTGCCGGCGCTGGACGTGGGGCCATGCGAGAATCCTTTGCATCCGCGACCCAGGGTTCCGGGCCCCTGGCCCGATCAGCAGGCTTGAAGCCCGACACATTCATCGAGATCGACCACGTCACCTTCGGCTACGACGCGAGCCGGATGATCCTCAACGATGTTTCGTTGCGCTTCGCGCGTGGCAAGGTAACGGCCATTCTCGGCGGCTCGGGCTGTGGCAAGACCACGCTGCTGCGCCTCATCGGAGGGGTCTACCCGGCCACCAAGGGTCGGGTGATGTTCGACGCAGAAGCGGTCGACGCGCGCGACAAGGAGCAGCTCTACCGCCTGCGCCGCCGCCTGGGCATGCTGTTCCAGTTCGGCGCCCTGTTCACCGACCTCTCGGTGTTCGAGAACGTGGCTTTTCCATTGCGCGAGCACTCCGAGCTACCCGAAGAGTTGATCCGCGACATCGTGCTGATGAAGCTCAACGCCGTCGGGCTGCGGGGTGCCGCGCCGCTGCGCATCTCGCAGGTCTCGGGCGGCATGGCGCGGCGCATCGCGCTGGCGCGGGCGATCGCGCTCGACCCCGAACTGATCATGTACGACGAGCCTTTCGCCGGGCTCGACCCGATCTCGATGGGCGTCGCCGCGAACCTCATCCGCAAGCTCAACGACACCACCGGCGCGACCTCGCTGGTCGTCTCGCACGACGTGCAGGAGTGCTTCTCGATCTGCGACTACGCGTATCTGCTGTCCCCGGGCGGAAAGGTAGTCGCGCACGGCAAGCCCGAAGTGCTGAACGCATCCGACGACCCCGAAGTGCGCCAGTTCATCCGTGGCGAACCCGATGGACCGGTGCGATTCCATTACCCCGCTGCGCCGCTGGCGCAGGAGTTGGGGCTCTGACATGGAAAGCGTCGCCTCACTCGGCCACTTCACGCTGACCTGGCTTCGAGCACTCGGTCATGCGGCCTTCTTCTTCGTCGACCTGCTGCGCTACTCGCCGGCGGCGCTGCGGCGCTTTTCGTTGGTGCTGGCTCAGATCCATGCCATTGGCAACCGCTCGCTGGTGATCATCCTGGCCTCGGGCCTGGCGGTAGGCTTCGTGCTTGCGCTGCAGATGTACTACGCGCTGGTGACTTACGGCGCGGCCGAGAGCCTGGGGCTGATCGTCAACCTGTCGCTGGTGCGCGAGCTCGGACCGGTGGTCACGGCACTGCTGTTCGCCGGACGAGCCGGCACCTCGCTGACGGCCGAGATCGGGCTGATGAAGGCCGGCGAGCAACTCGCCGCGATGGAGCTCATGGCCATCGACCCGCGCAGCCGAGTATTGGCGCCGCGCTTCCTGGGCGGCATCGTCTCGATGCCCATCCTGGCGATCCTGTTTTCGGCGATCGGCATCCTCGGGGCCTATGTCGTCGCAGTGCTGCTGATCGGGGTCGATGCGGGCAACTTCTGGTCGATCATGCAAAACAGCGTCGACATCTGGCGCGACGTGGGCAACGGCATCGTCAAGAGCATGGTGTTCGGGGTGATCTGCACTTTCGTCGCGCTCTATCAGGGCCACGAAACGCAGGCCACCCCCGAAGGCGTCGCCTATGCCACCACGCGCACGGTCGTGATCTCGTCGCTGGGGGTGTTGTTCATGGATTTCGTGCTCACTGCGTTGATGTTTTCGACGCCATGAGCGCAGGCCTGGGAGAAAAGGAACAATGAGCAAGAAGGGCATCGAAACGCTGGTCGGACTGTTTGTCCTGCTGGGCATTGCCGGACTGGTGTTCCTGGCGCTCAAGGCGGCCAACCTGGGCAGTTTCAGCGTTGGGGATACCTACATGCTGCACGCCCACTTCGACAACGTCGGCGGCCTGAAGGTGCGTGCGCCGGTGCGCAGTGCCGGCGTCACCGTGGGCCGGGTGACGGGCATCGCGCTCGACGGCAAGACCTTCCAGGGCGTGGTCACGCTGTCCGTACAGCGGGGCTTCAAGTTTCCCAAGGACTCGGCGGCCAAGATCCTGACGGCCGGGCTGCTGGGTGACCAGTACGTCGGTATCGAACCCGGCGGCGACGACAAGTACTTCGACGAAGGTCAGACCATTGCACAGACCCAGTCGGCCGTCGTGCTGGAAAACCTGATCGGCCAGTTCCTGACCGGCAAAGCGGGCGATGCGGGTGCAGGTCAGGGAGACAAGAAGTGATCCTCCCGCGCGCGGTCCGCGGCTTGCAACTCATGCTCGCCGGCGCCGTGCTGGCGCTGGCCAGCGCTTGTGCCACCGCGCCCGTCGGCACGATCGCGGCTAACCCGGTCGACCCCTGGGAATCCTGGAATCGCAAGGTCTTCGCCTTCAATGACGCCGTCGACGAAGCCGTGCTCAAGCCGGTGGCTCAGGCCTACAAGGACTGGGTGCCGCAACTCGTGCGCACCGGCGTCAGCAACGTGTTCGGCAACATCGGCGATGTCTGGTCCGCGGCCAACCATTTCCTGCAGGGCAAGGTCGGCAGCGGTATGGAAATGGGCATGCGTGTGCTGACCAACACGCTGTTCGGGCTTGGCGGGCTGCTCGATCCGGCCACCGAGATGAGTCTGCCGCGCCGCTCGGAGGACTTCGGCCAGACGCTCGGCGTGTGGGGCTTGCCGGCCGGGCCCTATGTGGTGCTGCCGCTGCTGGGCCCATCGTCGGTGCGTGACACCGCAGGCCAGCCGCTGGACCGCTACGCCGGGTCATCGTCGCTGTACTTCGACAGCAATGCCTACGTGACGAGCGTGCTGCAATTGGTCAGTGTGCGCTCTGAACTGCTGGCCACGACCAAGCTGCTCGGCGATGTGTCGCTCGACAAGTACAGCTTCGTGCGCGACGGCTACCTGTCGCGCCGGCTCGACCAGGTCTACGACGGCTCGCCGCCGCTGGAGAAGTTCGAGGACGAATTTTCCGACCCGCCCCCCAAGAAGGGGAGCTGATGCGCGGTGAACCGCAGGGTGCTGGCCCGCGTTGAAGGTAAACGGCCTCGGCGAGGCTCGATTGTCGAAAGGATGACTGTGTTCAAGAAACTGCTGACCGGTATGGGCCTGACCTTGTCGATCCTGGGGGCGGCGCTGGCCCAGACCACGCCCGACACGCTGATCAAGAAGATCTCCTCCGAGGTCATCGACAGCGCCAAGACCGACACCGCGATCCAGGCCGGCGACGTCAACAAGGTCATCGCGCTGGTCGACGCAAAGGTCATGCCCAGCGTCAACTTCGAGGTCATGACGCGTTCGGCGGTCGGCCCCAAGTGGCGCGAGGCCACGCCCGAGCAGCGTGCCAGGCTGCAGGCTGAGTTCAAGACCCTGCTGGTGCGTGTCTACGCCGGTGCGCTGACCCAGATCAAGGACCAGACTGTCGAGATCACGAAGACCCAGCCGGTGGCGCAGAGCACCCAGGTGGTGGTGCAGAGCGAAGTGCGCGGCAAGGGCGGGCCGATCAAGCTCGACTACCGGCTCGACAAGTTCGCCGACGACTGGAAGATCATCGACGTCAATGTCGCCGGTATCTGGCTCGTCACCAGCTATCGCTCGCAGTTCTCGCAGGAGCTGGGCAGCGGCGGCATCGACGGCCTGATCGGCGAGCTGGTCGAGCGCAACAAGGCCGCAACGCCGGGCAAGAGCTGAGGTGGCAGCGGCGCTCACGTTGCCTGCGGTGACGGCGCTCGAGCAGACGCCGGCCCTGCTGCGCGATATCGATGCCGCCGTGGCCGCGGCTGACAGCAGCGGCCTGCAACTCGACGCTTCGGCCTTGACCGAGTTCGATACCTCGGCCATCGCACTGCTGATGCATGCGCAGCGTGCCGCTACGGCTCGCGGGCTGTCGCTGCAGATAACGGGCGTACCGCTCAAGCTGCGCGAACTGGCGCAGCTCTATGGCGTCGAGGAGCTGTGCCACTGGGTCCTGCGCCCACGTAGCGCCGCAGGCGCAGGTTCTTCTTGATCTCGGCGAGCAGCGGCCGCAGGGTGGCGCTGCCCAGCCGCAAGGCCACGCCGGTGGTCAGGATATCGATGGTCACCAGGTGCAGCAGGCGCGACACCATCGGGCTGTAGCGGTCGGCGTCTTGCGGGTGATCAGCGGCTAGCACTACGTGCTGCTGACCTTGCGCCTCGAATGCCAGCGGCGACCCGCTGGCCGTGATCACGATCAGCGTGGCGCCCTTGCGGCGCGCGATCTCGGCCACGTCGAGCAGGTCCTTGCTGCGTCCGCTGTTGGAGATGATCAGCGCGCAGTCGCCGGGCTCGAGCATGGTCGCGCTCATCACCTGCACATGGCTGTCGCTGACCGCCATTGCACGCACGCCCAGGCGGAAGAACTTGAGCTGCGCATCCTGCACCACGATGCCCGAGTTGCCGACGCCATAGAACTCGATGCGCCGGCCTTGGCGGCCGGCCAGCGCCAGCGCCGCGATGGCGCGCTCGATCGCCTGCCCGGCCGCGGCGTTGCGGTAGCGCAGCAGCGCAGCGACCGTGTTGTCGATCACCTTGTCGGTGATGTCGCCAGCCTTGTCGTCCTCGTGCACCGCGCGGTGCACGAAGGGCACGCCTTCGTTGACGCTGCCGGCCAGCTTGAGCTTGAAGTCGGCCAGGCCGTCGTAGCCGATGCTGCGGCAAAAGCGCACGACAGTCGGCTTGCTGACATGCGAGCGTTCGGCCAGTTCGCCCACCGGCAGGGTGGCAAACCTGCGCGGGTCGGCCAACAGCAGCTTGGCCACGCGCTGCTCGGCCGGCGGCAGTGCGGGGATGGAAGCTCGGATGCGGTCGAGCATGCGACTGGGCTCCGGTTCAGTCCTGGAACGCGCCAGGGCGCCAGTTGGCAGGCCAGACCAGCGGCCGCAGCGCATGGTTCTGCACCATGTCACGCAAGGCGCCCGTCTTGTCGTAGCAGTCGCCGCGCGTGCCCACGCCCAGGCTTTCGGTCAGCGGGACCTGGATGTTGGCGATGCTTTCGCGCCGCCACAGCGGCTCGAACAGCGCGTTTCCGAAACGCAGCGCCATCAGGTTCTGCACCGCCGGTTTGCCCAGGTAATGGTCGATGCCCAAGGCCCGCGCCTGACTGAACACCGAGCGCACCAAGCGGTTGATCTGGCGCGCGCTGGCCAGGTCGTGGCCGAGCGGCATTACCAGCACCACGCGGACCATCGCGCCGTACAGCCCGGCCGCGCGCAAAGAAGACGAGGTCGAAGGACATGCCGTGGTGTCGACCC
>JANOJJ010000216.1:0-10055 GCA_031408155.1 Rubrivivax sp. | reverse complement strand
AGTGCGCAGGACCATGCGTCGATGGTGGCGGCAGTCGCGCCCTGCATCGACACCGCGATCAGCAAGACCGTCAATGTGGCTGCCGACTACCCCTATGTCGACTTCCAGGGCCTGTACCTGCAAGCCTGGGAAGCGGGCCTGAAGGGCCTGGCCACCTACCGGCCGAACGCGGTGGTGGGCTCGGTCCTCAGTACCACCCCCACGCCGGCGGCCGCGGCCAAGGCGATGCCGATCGAGGCGGCCAACCACCGGCTGGCGCTGGACCGGCTGCCGGCGCCGGTGCTGGCGTCGCTGCGCTGGCCTGGTCGGCCCGAACTGCCCGGCGGCAATCCGGCCTGGACCTACATGGTGCAGCACCCCTTCGGCGACTTCGGCCTCTTCGTCGGCGAGCTGTCCGACCCCGAGGGCGGGGTGGCGCTGAAGGCGCGCCCGTTCGAGGTCTGGGTCAATGGCGCCGAGCAGCCGCGCGGCCTGGGCGCGCTGGCCAAGACCTTGTCGATGGATTTGCGCGCCAACGACGCCGCCTGGCTGCAGCTCAAGCTCGACGCGCTGGCCACGGTGGCCGAAGAGCGCTCGTTCGACATGCCGTTCCCGCCGCATGGCGAAAAGCGCCTCTTCCCCGGCGTGGTGGCGGCCACCGCAGCCGTGATCCGCTGGCGCTGCGAGCAGCTCGGCGCGCTGCCGAGTGACAGCGACAAACGCCCGACACCGGTGATGGACGCGCTGTTCGCGCGCAAGGAGCCGCACACCGGACCGTCGGGCACGCTGGCCTGGGCGGTGGACATCGACAACCCCGCTGCCGGCGAGACCTTCACCCTCACGCTGAAGGAAGTCACGCTGCCCGGACCCGACGGCGTGGCCGTGACGCGACCCTGCGCGATCGGCTTCTCGGGCAACTACCCGCGCGCACTGGACGGCCTGGCGCGGCTGCTGTCGCTGGACATGCGTGTGATCGACCCGGCGTGGATCGGCATGAAGCTGCGCAAGCTGCTCAACTACGCCGAGCCGCTGGGGCACTTCATGGCCTTCGTGCCAGGGCTGCCGCATGGCCAGCAGCGCCAGCAGATGTGGCCGTCGACAGTGGCCTACATGGCGCGACTGATCATCCACCGCTACGCCAGGCTGGGCGTGCTCGACGAGCAGGGGTTTCCGCTGCGCGAGATGGGCGTGCTCGAGTCGCCGCGCGGGGCCCAGGCGCCGGGCAAGGGCCAGGCGCCGCAGCCTGGAAAGCCATGCCCTGAGTGTGGCAACTCCACCGTGATCCACAAGGACGGTTGCGACTTCTGCACCGCCTGTGGTTACGTGGGGCAGTGCGGCTGATCGAAGGCAAGGCCAGAGGCATCGCGCAGTCGACCGCAGCCGGCGCGTCAACCGAACGACCCGGCGCGGCTGCAACCGATGCGTTGTGCCCCCATCCGCTGCAAAAGTCACGCACACTGCGGGCGGACTCGGGTGTGGCGGTGCAGACGTGCATCATGAGCGGGCGCGCCGCGCCGATATCTACCGACAGCCCAGCCACGAACCCGCGGATGCCGATCCGACCCATTCCAGCTGCGACCACGCCGACCGGGGCACGCCCCTTCAAGCTGACGCGCTATTTCTCGATCACGAGCCTGATCGGCATCGTCGTCGTCACGGCCTGCCTGTTCTGGACCTACCGTGACCTGACCGAACGTCACCTGATCGAGCACGAAAGTCGCGCCAACACCAACCTGACGCAGGCTTTCGCCAATTCGGTGTGGGAGCGTTATCGCGACTTCATACGCAACTCGTCTGGCCGCAGCGGCGACGACTTGCGTGCCGACCCGATGCAGGCCCGACTGCACGCCGACGTGCTGGCCAAGATGGACGGGCTGCAGATCAACAAGGTCAAGATCTACAACCTCGACGGATTGACGGTATTTTCGACCGACGCCAAGCAAGTCGGCGAACACAAGGGCAGCAACGCTGGGTTTCTTTCGGCCCGGGCCGGCACCGTGGTCAGCGCCATCACCTTCCGCGAACGCTTCGATGCCTTCGAGGGCGAGATCAGCAACCGCAACCTGATGGCTTCCTACGTGCCCCTGCATGGCGTGCACGACGGCCCGGTCGAAGGTGTGTTCGAGGTCTATTCGGACGTCACCGACCTGATGCGCGAACAAGGCCGGGCCCAGTGGCAGGTGGCCGGCCTGGTGCTGACCCTGCTGGCCACGCTGTACCTGTTCCTGTTCCTGGTCGTGCGCAAGGCCGATCACATCATCGCCAGGCAGGAACGAGAACGTGCCGCCAAGGAAGAGCAGGTCCGCCATCAGGCCTATCACGACGCGTTGACCGGACTGCCCAACCGGGCCTATTTTTCCGAGCGCCTGAGCGAAACGGTCGCGCTCGCCGCCCGTCACACGCACACGTGCGCGCTGATGTTCGTCGACCTCGATCGGTTCAAGATCGTCAACGACAGTCTCGGCCATCAGGCCGGTGATGCCCTGTTGAAGGTGGTGGCGGAGCGCGTGCTCGGCTGTCTGCGCCAGGGTGACCTGCTGTTCCGCATGGGCGGCGACGAGTTCACGATCATCCTGCCCGAGGTCGCCGCGCCCGAGGATGCGGCCTACGTCGCCAGGCGCATCCTGGAAGCGGTGTCCCTTCCGGTGTCCTTGCACGAACATGAGTTGACCGTGGGCGCGACGATCGGCATCGCGGTCTACCCCGGTGACGGCAGGAACGGCGAAGAGCTGCTGAAGAATGCCGATGCCGCGATGTACGCGGCCAAGGATATCGGCCGCGGCACCCACGCCTTCTATCGTGCCGACATGAACAAGCGCGCGATGCAGCGTCTGAACCTCGAGGTCGCGCTGCAAAGGGGCTTCCGCGACGGCGAGTTCATGCTGTACTACCAGCCGCGGATCGACGGTGTCACGCGGCAGGTCGTCGCGCTCGAGGCGCTGCTGCGCTGGAACAGCCCGACGCGTGGTGTGGTGGCGCCGGGCGACTTCATCGGCGTGCTCGAAGACACCGGCTTGATGACCATCGTCGGCGAATGGGTGCTGCGCAGCGCATGCACGCAGGTTTGCCGCTGGCGTGAAGAGGGCAAGGAGCCGCGTCGGGTGTCGGTCAACGTGTCGTCGGTGCAGTTCCAGAGCAGCACTTTCGTCGCCATGGTGCAGCGCGTGCTGCAAGACACCGGCGTGCCGCCCGGCCTGATCGAGCTCGAACTGACCGAAACGCTGCTGTTCGCCAACGCCGAACAGGCACGCGCCACCCTCAGCGCGCTCAAGGCCCTGGGTTTGCACATCTCGATCGACGACTTCGGGACCGGCTATTCGTCGCTCAACTACTTGCGCCACTTCGCCGTCGACTGTCTGAAAATCGACCGCAGCTTCATCACCGACATCATGACCAGTGGGCGCGACCGTGCCGTCGCCTCGGCCATCATCAAGTTGGCCAAGGCACTGGACATCACGGTGGTCGCCGAGGGGGTCGAGACCGAGGCGCAGGCCTCCTTCTTCGAAAGCGTGCAGTGCAACGAGTTGCAGGGCTTCCTGTTCAGCAAGCCGCTGCCTGTCGACCAGCTCGAACGCTACCTGGTCACCGTTCCCAAGACCCGCGCTGCCACTCGTGGCACCGGCTCGGACTCGCGCCTGGGGAACCTGCAGGAAGGCTGACGCCACCGCACCCGTGGTCCCATCCGCGCTATCCTGGGCCTCACCCCCCTGTTCGCCCGAGCGACCGCCCCGTGCCTGCCGATGCCCAAGCCATGCTCGAAGCGCTGCGCATGCGCCGATCGCTCGGCCCGCGCGGACTGGGCGATCCGGCCCCGACCGCCGAGGACCTGCAAGCCGCTGCCGAGTTGGCGTTGCGCGCACCCGACCATCAAGGTCTGCGACCGTTCCGCTTCGTCCACGTCGGGCGTGACGAGCGGGCGGCGCTGGGCGAGTTGTTCGCCCGTGTGGCGACCGAGCAGGGACGCGATGCCGAAGACGTGGCCGCGGCGCGCGCGCGCGCCGACAGCGGCCCGGCGCTGCTGGCCGTGGTGGCGCGCATCCGCGACGACGTGCCCGACGTGCCGCCGCACGAGCAGTGGCTGAGCGTCGGTGCCGCGGTCATGAATCTGCTCAACGCGCTGCACCTGATGGGTTTTGCAGCCAAGGTGCTGGGCGGCTCGGCGGCACGCGCCGACATCCTGCGCCAGGCCTTCTGCCACGACGGCGAGCAGATCGCCTGCTGGGTGATCAGCGGCACCGCCAGCGTCGCCGTCGAACCCGGTGCCGCTGCCTGCGCTGCGCGCGACCTGCTGCTGGACTGGCCTGCGCAGTGACCTTGCCCTTGAGCAACGGTCCCCTTGCCGAGTGGTTCAATGCAAGCCAGGAGAACGGCAATGAAGAAGGTGGTTCGGGCCAGCACCAGGCCGGAGTTCATGCACCAGGCAGTGCGGCTGATGGCGGGTTCAGATCGTGAGCGCCGAGCAGATCGAGATCAGTCGGCTGCGGGCCGAGTTGGCGCGCCTGAAGATGGAGCGCGACATGCTGGAAAAGGCGACCGCGTTCGTTGCGAGAGCGCAGTGTTGACGTACGCCTTCATCGATCGTCACCGCCACGTCTGGCCGGTCTCGGTGCAATGCCGGGTGCTCGAGGCCAGCGTGGCCGGGTACCACGAGCACATCGTGCGGCGAGCCATTGCGGCGCCGCGGCGCATCAAGGCCAGCCACGCCGAAACGCACGGCGGCCACGGCTGGCCGAGGCTCATCACGCGTCTCGCGGGCCTAGCCGTCACCAGCCGCCTAACTCCACGTTAGGCCCCGCATTCTTCATCTGTATCTGTAGTCGTCTCTAATTGCTCATCATGCAACCGAAGACCTTCTTCATTTTCACTGGTTGCCTCTTTGCTGCGGTAATCCTCGGCAAAGCTCTGCAGCCAAACTCGAAACAAGCAGATGTCGCTGCATCCGGCGCCCTATCTCAATCGGAGGCTCTTACAATCTGCCAGTACGCGATAAAGAACTCGATGATTGACTATGAAAATACCGATGTCCCATATGTTGACAATAACGGTAGTGAGGATGAATTCTACTTCGCTTGGGGAACTGCTACAAAGTCGATCCGAACCCGTAATCGTCTTGGTCTAGAAGTTCCAGCTTCAGCCTCATGCATCGTCAACAAAACGTCGCGTGCCATTTCACAGCTCACGATCAATGGCGAATCTATTCGATGAACAGTCCAGCTACTAATCTCAGTATCGCTGCCTCATAACCTCGCACCAAAGCCTGTCCGAGTGACTGGCGCAGCGCACATCTTGTTCCCTTCAATCACGAACTCGCGCAGGCCTAACTTAGCGTTCAAGCGGAGCGCCAACGGCAGGCCACCAAGGCCCGGCGTGTGGTACGCGGTACAGTTTCACACACCGGGCCATGGCGCCCTGCCGTCGTCGCCCGCTTAACTCCACGTTAGGCTCCACAGAATGCCCTCCGCCTTGCCACTTCGTTTGCTTGCGGATGCCGTGCTTGTCCTGCATTTCTCGTTCATCGTCTTCGTGGTTGGCGGGCTTGTCCTCGTGGTCGTGGGTAACATGCGAGCGTGGCCGTGGGTCAACGGATTCTGGTTCCGAGTCGCACACCTCGGATCCATCGGCTTCGTCGTCGCTGAATCATGGCTTGACCTGCCGTGCCCCTCTACCGTCCTTGAAGCATGGTTGCGAACGCGCGAAGGCGCGCCAACCTACACGCATGGATTCATCGAACACTGGTTCCAACGCACATTTGCCTATGACGTTCCTGCGTGGGCGTTCAGCACCACGGACACAGTCATCGGGTTGTTGGCACTCCTTGCGTGGCGGTTATTTCCTCCGCGTGGTAGACACGAAGCACCGGAGCGTGGAGCCTAACTCTGGTCAAGCGGACCTCCAACAGCAAGGCCCGCGAGGCCGTGTCGTTCATCCTCGGCCTCGCGGGCCTTGCTGTCTGCGCCCGGTTAGATCCTACGATGTCGCTCGCGCTCTATGGTCATCGGTTCGCCTCGTACACGCAGAAGGTGCTCATCGCGCTGGACGAGAACGGCACGCCCGTCGAGTTCCGCAGCCCCAGACCGGGATCGAGGGGCTGTACTGCATGTCACGGCGGCGTCTATCCTCTGTGCTCCGCAGCTGCCGCCCACACGGTGATGCGGATGCCGCCGTGGTGACACGGCGCGCCGTGGACGGCTTCAATCAGGCCGCGGCGCCGTCGATCCAGGCCAACGCCCGTTGCACGCCCGCCGGCAGCGCCGTGCGGGCGTCTTCGCTCAGGGGCAGCCCGAGACCGAAGCGGCGCCCGTGCAGGCCCAGCAAGGTCACCGGCGGACCTGCGGCGCCATGCAGCTCGCCGTAGACCGCCAGCAGCGCCGCCGGCGACAAGGCATGGCTGCCGAGACTGGCGTCGCGGCTGGGCTGCACGCTGAGCAGCCGGTACGGCGCCGGTGCCTCGGGGTCGGCGTCGGCCAGCAGCACGCGCTCGCGGCCCATCAGGTCGAGTGCCAGTTCAGGCTGCAGCTGATGCACTTCGAGCAGGTCGACGCGCAGGGCTTGCGCGGCGCTGAGCGCGGCGCGCAGGGCGTCGATGAAGAGCGGTCCGAGTGCGTCGTCGCCACGCGAGCGGTTGCCCCAGGCCAGCACCAGCAGTGGCTTGAGCGCCACCATCAGTCGTCGCCGGGTCGCACGAAGCGGCCGTCGCCGTGGCGCGTGAGGCGTTCGCGTAGCCGGCCCGTGGCATCGACCAGATCGAGCTCCAGCGGCATCGAACCCAGCGCATGCGTGGCGCAGCTCAGGCAGGGGTCGTAGGCCCGGATCGCGACCTCGATCGAGTTCAGCAGGCCTTCGCTCAGCGCCCGGCCGTCGAACTGCTCGCGCGCCACTGCGCGCACGGCCTCGTTCATCGCCTGGTTGTTGTGCGTGGTGCTGACAATCAGGTTGCACATCTCGACCAGATCGTTGCTGCCGACGCGGTAGTGGTGGATCAGCGTGCCGCGCGGCGCTTCGATGACGCCGATGCCTTCGTCGGCACGCGCCCCCGAGGCGGTGAGTTCACCCTGGCGCAGATCAACGTCGTGCAGCAGTTCGGCGATGACCTCCATCGCATGCAGCAGCTCGATCATGCGCGCCCAGTGCGTGGCCAGCGCGGCGTGGATCGGCACGCCGTGGCCGCTGTCGATGAATTCGCGCCGCTCGGCCTCGGCGCGCGGGGTGGCGATGAAGCTGCAGTTCTGCACCCGCGCCAGCGGGCCCACGCGGTACCAGCCGTTGTCGCGACCAAGGTGGCGCAGGTAGGGAAACTTCATGTAGCTCCAGGGCTTGACCTCTTCCTCGATCAGGTCGAGGTAAGTCTGGTCGCTCTGGTTGTCGAGCATGATGTTGCCGGCCCGATCGCGGATGCGGATCACGCCGTCGTAGAGCTCGAGCGCGCCGTCGCCGCGCCGCACCAGCGACAGCATGTGCGCCGGCACGTTGGCGAACGATTCGTGCCGCGCCGCGTCGGCCGCGTGCAGGCGTTTGACCAGCGTCACGGCATCTTCGGCCCATTCGATCATCTGCGCCACGTCGCGCAGCAGCAGCGCGTGGTCGTCGGCGCCGAGCAGCCGGTTCATGCCTCCAGGCACCGAGCCGGTGCCGTGGATGCGCTTGCCGGCGGTGGCGCGGATCACCTCCTGCCCGTACTTGCGCAGCAGCACGCCCTTCTTCGCGATCTCGGGAAAGGCCTGCGCCAGCGCGACGATGTTGCGTCGCGCCGGCTCGGCATCGAAGCCGAACAGCAGGTCGGGCGACGCGAGATGAAAAAAGTGCAGCGCGTGGCTTTGCATCACCTGGCCGTAGTGCATCAGGCGGCGCAGCTTGTCGGCCGACGGCGGTACCCGCAAGGCACCGACCACCGCGTCGAGTGCCTTGCAGGCCGCCAGGTGGTGCGACACCGGGCAGATGCCGCACAGCCGCTGCACCATCACCGGTACTTCCCAGTACGGCCGGCCGCAGATGAACTGCTCGAAGCCGCGGAACTCGACGATATGCAGCCGCGCCTGTTGCACGCGGTCGTGTTCGTCCAGCAGCAGCGTGACCTTGCCGTGGCCCTCGACGCGTGTCACCGGGTCGATCGCAACCCGGCGCAGGCCTTGCGGGTTGGCGGCGGTTTCGAGCTCGTTGCTCATCAGTCGTAGCTCAGCAGTCCATGCCCCAGGTGCGGCGTGCGCCCGGCGATCAGGTCGGTCAGAAACTGCCAGAACGCATCCGCGCTCGGCGGACAGCCGGGCAGGCTGTAGTCGACGTGCACCACCTCGTGGATGGGATGCACGCGGTTCAACGGCAACGGCAGTTCGGGGTCGTTGGGCACGGCGGCGCCGGCGGCCAGACCGGGTCGCTGGCGGTAGACCTCGGTCAGCAGGCGACCCAGGTCGAGGTGGTTGCGCTGTGCCGGCAGGCCGCCGGTAATGGCGCAGGCACCCACCGCCACCAGCGTCTTGCAGTGCGCGCGGAACTCGCGCAGCACATGCACGTTCTCGGCGTTGCACAGCCCGCCTTCGATCAGGCCGATGTCGCAGTGGCCGATCTGCTTGATGTCGGTCAGCGGCGAGCGATCGAATTCGATCTTCTCGACCAGCGTGAACAGCCGCTCGTCGATGTCGAGCAAGGACATGTGGCAGCCGAAGCAGCCGGCCAGCGACACGGTGGCGAGCTTCAGCTTGCGCGGTGCGTGCAACACGGGCGTCATGTCGACTCCTCGCCCGGGCGGTCGGCTGCGGCCGAGATCGGGTGCAGGTCGTAGCGCCGCTGCCCGATCGGCACCGCGAAGCCGCGCCGCTTGTGCAGGATCACCCCCACCGGACAGATGTTGGCGGCCACGTCGTCGGGGTCGATGTCGCTGTCGGCCAGCCGCCCGCTGGTGCTGTTGACGACCAGGTGCGAGCCGATGCCATGCCCGCCGAGCGCGAACACGGCCTTGCCGTCGCGCTGCTCGCTGGCGCGCACGCACAGGCCGCACAGGATGCAGCGGTTGAAGTCGAGCAGCAAGTCGGGGTGGCTGGCGTCGATCGGGCGGTCGGGATAGAACTCCTCGAAGTGCGGGCCTTCGACGCCGGCCGCGTAGGCCGTGGCCTGCAGCTCGCACTGGCCGCTCTTCTCGCAACTCGGGCAGAAGTGGTTGCCCTCGACGAACAGCATCTGCAGCAGTGCCTTGCGCTGCGCGGCCAGCGTGTCGTCGGTCGAGTCGACTTCCATCTCGGGCGTGACCGGGGTCGAGCAGGCCGCCAGCGTGCGCGTGCCCACCTTCACCGCGCAGACCCGGCACGACCCGTGCGGCGCGTAGCCCTCGCGCCAGCACAGGTGCGGGATCCAGCGCCCGGCGCGGGTGGCGGCTTCGAGGATGGTCTCGCCCGGCGAGTACGGCACCTCGTCACCGTCGAGCACGAAGGTCACCGGGGCGCCGCTGTGCATGCTCAGAGCTCCTGGTCGAAATGGGCCGCCGCGTCGTCGCGACCGGTGATCCGGCGCGCCACCGACAACTCGGAGTCGAGGTCGAACCCGGGCGCGAAGTAGAGCGACTTCAAGCGCCGCTCGTAGGCCGGGCGAAACTTGGTGATGGTGTCGCGCAGCGGGTTGCAGGCGGTCGCACCCAGCCCGCAATGGGTGGTGGCGTGCAGCAGCCGGTCGAGCTCGAACAGGACGTCGATGTCGTGCCGCGACCCGGCCCCGCTGGCCAGCTTGTCCATCCGCCGCACCAGCAATTCGGTGCCCACGCGGCAAGGCGTGCAGAAGCCGCAGCTCTCGTGGGCGAAGAACTCGGCAAAGCCGCGTGCCACCTCGAACAGGTCGCGCGAGCGGTCGAAGATCATGAAGGCACCGGCCGTGGGCACGTCTTCGAAGGCCAGCCGGCGACCGAACTCGAACGCCGACAGGCATACGCCCGACGGTCCACCGACCTGCACGGCCTGCGTGTCGCGCGCGCCGCAGTCCTCGAGCAGGCGGCCCACCCGCGTGCCGAAGGGGTATTCATACAGGCCCGGCCGCTCGCAGTCACCCGACACCGAATGGATCTTCGTGCCCGTGCTCTGCCGGGTGCCGATGCC
>JANOJJ010000190.1:0-9340 GCA_031408155.1 Rubrivivax sp. | reverse complement strand
AGCCTTCGGCCTGTCGCCCGAACAGATCGAACGCCTGGCGCCGGACCGCCGCATCGTGGTCTACAAGGCCATCAGTGCCGGCGGCGGCCTGCTGGTCGGCAAGATCGTCACACGCGATCTGGTGATCATGCTGCTCAAGCTGGTGGGGATGCGCCTGACGACGCAGCAGGCGGCCAAGTACGTGCCCATCGCCGGCCAGGTCGTGTCGGCGGTGCTGACCTACTCGGCGCTGCGCTTCGTCTGCGAGCAGCACATCAAGCAGTGCATGAACGTGCTCCGGATACTGGCCCTGCCCGCACCGGTGTCGGCGAACTGACGCGCGCTCGTACAATGCGCCGCTTCGGGGTGTAGCGCAGCCCGGTAGCGCACGTGCTTTGGGAGCATGTGGTCGCAGGTTCGAATCCTGTCACCCCGACCACGTTTACTGGCACCGGAACCCGCTTTGCGGCTACGGGCTATCGGCTATCGGCTCGCCGGCCAGGGCCTGGGGATCCGTGCATTGACTGGCAGACTGCCGGCGCGGGCCGACAAGACCCGCGGCAAGTCTGGTCTGTTCGGACCGCCGTGCGAAGTGGCGGCCCTGCTCGGGGTCTGGCTCACGGCAGCCCACCGCGGCTGCGCAGTCGTGCGGCCAGGTCGATCATCGGCAACTCGGGCACGGCTTGGGCAGGCTGCGCCAGCGCCTGCGGTGCCACCGGGTCGAACAGGCCATCGAGCGCCGACGGGATGAAGCGCGAGCGCGCCGCATACAGATGCCGGTCGCCCCAGGCGCGCTGCTGCGTGACGTGAAATCGCTGCGGCAGCAGCAGGTGCAGCCGCTCGCGGGCACGCGTCATCGCCACGGGGAGCAGGCGGCGCTCTTCATCGATCTCGGCCGGGCTGCCGCTGGCCAGGTCGGCCGGCATGCAGCCGTCGACCACGTTGAGCACGTGCACCGAATGCCATTCCTGACCCTTGGCCGAATGGATGGTCGACAGGATCAGATAGTCCTCGTCGCGCATGGGCGGACCGGCTTCGTCACTGGTGGCCTCGGGTGGATCGAGCGTCAGCTCGGTCAGAAAGCGCTCGCGGTTGGCATAACCCGCGGCCAGGCGGGCCAGTTGTTCGAGATCGGCGCTGCGCATGCACGCGTCGTCGCCGTACAGGCGCGGCAACTGCGACTGCAGCCAGCGGATGGCCGGCGTCAGCTCGTCGGGCCAGCGGCCGCTGCGGTCGATCAAGGCGCTGCAGGTGTCACGCAACACCGACCATTCGGTCCTGGCACGCGGCGGCGGGGCCCAGGCTCGCAACGTGGTGGCCGGGTCGGCGCTGGCGTCCATCGCGTCGAGCAGCTTCATCGCCACCGCCGGCCCGATGCCGCTGGCCAGCCGCGCGACCCGAAAGCCGGCCAACCGGCAGCGCAGGTTGTGCGTCCAGCGCAGCAGCGATACCAGATCCTTGATGTGGGCGGCCTCTAGGAAGCGCAGCCCGCCGAACTTGACGAAGGGAATGCGGCGACGCGCCAGTTCGAGCTCGACCGCAGCGCTGTGGTGAGCGGCACGAAAGAGCACCGCCTGCTGGGTCAGCGGGGTGCCTTCCTCGCGCTGGCGCAGCACCGCGTCGGCCACCCAGGCGGCCTGGTCGGCCTCGTCCTGCACGTGCACCAGCTGCGGCTTGTGCGACGAGGCCTTGTCGCTCCACAGCGTCTTGGCAAAGCGCCGGCCGGCCGGCCTGCGCGATGACGGCGTTGGCGGCCGCCAGCAGCGGCTGCGTGCTGCGGTAGTTACGCTCGAGCGTCAGCACCGCGGCCGGTGGTGTGAAACGTTGCGGAAAGCCGAGCATGTTGTCGACTTCGGCGGCACGAAAGGCGTAGATCGACTGCGCGTCGTCGCCCACCACCGTGACGCCGCGTCCTTGCGGCTTGAGTGCGTGCAGGATGGCGGCCTGCAGCCGGTTGGTGTCCTGGAATTCGTCGACCAGGACATGGTCGAAGCGCGTGCCCATCGCCTGCGCGATCGTGCTTTCTTGCACCGCCAGATGCCAGTACAGCAGCAGGTCGTCGAAGTCGAGCACGCGCTGCGCCTGCTTGGCCTCGGTGTAGGCGGCAAACAGGCGCTGCAGATCGGCTTCGTGTTCGGCGCACCACGGATAGTGCGCGGTCAGCACCGCGGCCAGGGGTCGTGCGCTGTTGAGGGTGCGTGAAAGGATGGCGTGGCAGGTCCGCGCCAGCGGAAAACGGCGCTCGCTGTCGTGCAGATCGAGTCGGGTTCGCACCAGGGCCAGCAGCTCCTGGCCGTCGGCGCGGTCGATGACGCTGAAGTCCTCGGCCAGGCCCAGGCTGGCGGCATGTTCGCGCAGCAGCCTTGCGCCCACGCTGTGGAAGGTGCCGCACCAGGGCAGTTGCGGTGGTCGGCTGCTGCTGCGCAGCCCCAGAGCCTGCTGCAGCAGGCGGCCGGCGCGGCGTTCCAGCTCGACTGCGGCGCGGCGCGAGAACGTCATCAGCAGCAGCCGGCGCGGGTCGGCGCCGTCCAGCACCAGCCGCGCCACGCGGGCGGCCAGCATCAGGGTCTTGCCTGAACCGGCACCAGCCACCACCAGCAACGGCGCGTCGCCATGCATCACGGCCGCGCGCTGCTCGACATTCAACGAGTCGAAGGCGCCGGCTGCAGCGGGGGCGGGTGGACAGGCCAGGCTGGGCATGGGGACGGGTTGATTCGTGGCTGGGTTCGTACTGTATAGACATCCAGAGGTGGCGGAACATAACGCTGCGCCGCGAGAACTCTGGGCCGGTGGATCGAGACCCTGGGTGCTGCACGCGAGCGGCACCGTGCGCGGCAGTTCGCCACCGTGCTGGTGCGACATGGCTGGGGCTGCTGGGCATTGCCGTCGCCGCGTTCGGCGCGCTGTGGTTGCTGCGCGCCATCCGGCGCTCGAAGCGGGCCCGGCAAGACGACGATTGATGCGCTCAATCGCCTGCCGCCAGCCCCGGCGCCCGGGCGAGGAGCGGCCCGCGCTGCAGCACGAAGGCGTGGTTCGTGGTCCAGGGCCGGAGCAGCCATTCGTCGACCAGACGAAAGCCCCGCGGCAGCAGGTGCATGGTCAGTTCGTCGAGCCACTGCGCGCGGCTGCGGTAGTGGACGCGCTCGCCGGTGATCACGCGGTCGCTCAACCAGCCCAGGTAGTAGATCAGCGACGGTCGGGTCACCCATTCCTTGACGACCAGCCAGCCTCCAGGCCGCGGCAGGTCGGCCAGCGCCCGCCACAAGTCCGGCAGCGCGCTGTCGGCTACATGGTGCAGCACGTCGCCGGCCAGCACCAGGTCGAACGAGCCCGGTTCGCGCGCGGCCAGTGCACTGGCCTGCGCCTGCTCGAATCGCACCCGCGACGTGTCACCCCGAAACAGCCGGCCGACGCGCGCGCTGGGGTCGATGCCGATCAAGCGCGCGGTCGGCATCCGTGCGCACAAGGCCTCGATTACCGCGCCTTCGCCAGCGCCGACCTCGAGCACGCGCGCGACATCCGACAGGCTGGCCAGGTGGGCTGCGAAGTCGCCGACGTCATAGAACATCCCCCGGTAGGCGTTGGCCAGCGCCGGCTCCAGCGGCCCGGCTGCGCGCCGCACGAGCGCACCCAATCCCATCTCGACTCCTTGTAGGTCTGCGCCGGGCGACCTGGTGGTTGGAACGGCTGCTGCCGCGCACAAGGGTGTCGAGACCCGGCCCTCGGTCCAATCCGGAGGGACTCGAACTCCTCACTGCGGGCCGCATGAATGCTGGCCTTCGGCCGGTGCAGGTTGGATTGATCCCCTGCCTGTTGCGCAGAACGCTCGCGGTTGCCTACTGAAGCCGCGAGGGCTTGGCATAGCTCTTCAACTCTTCGAGTGACTGAAAGTCGCGATCGAGCTTATCCGAGCACTTTGCGCTGATCAAGGTCTTCGGAAGCCTCTCCGAGATTGCGCTGTGGAGCCGTTTTATCGTAGTCCAAGTGAGTACGAAGGTGCGAGCTTCGAACGTCGAGCGACTGAGATTATTGGCAGTGCCCCTTCATCGCCTGAACACATGTTCGCGATGCCAAGCACTGCCCGTACTGGCATGACCAGCAATGGGCTGCAAAGTCGCGGTGCGGCATCCAGGCCACGCCGGTCAACACGGACGTCGCCATCGACGGTGCCATCGCCAAACGCCAGCTCGGCATCGAGCCGAACCGAATCCTCGGCGACCTGATTGTTTCGACGCCGGGCGAAGAGGGGAAGTGGTTCGCCACTGCCAAGACACTGGGCTCGCTCGGCGCCTGGCTCGAACTCGGTGAACGCCCCTGACGCGCACGATGAGCGAGCGCAAAGGCTGGGCGCTCGACCTCGGCGCCATCGCCAGCCTCTGGCCACTTGCCTTCGGCCTCAGGTCTTGGCCGACTTTTTCGTAGCGCGCCTAGCGGCTTCCAGGCTCTCGGCCTTTTTGGTCACCTTTTCGGCGCGCGATGGTTTGTTGGCCTTGCCCGCTTTGGCGTCCTTCGGCGCCTTCGGTTCCTTTGCAGCCTTGGGTGCCTTGGGTGCCTTGGGTACCTTGGGCGGCTTCACCGCTGCGACGGCCTTGGCCTTGGGGGCCTTGGCCTGGGCCAGGCGCTGAGCACGGGTTTCCTTGAGCGCGCGTCGTTCGTCGAGCAGGGCCTGCTCCTGCTCGGAAGGCGGCTGGTCGGCGCCGAGCGTCTGGGTGCGGCTGACGATCGCCAGATGAAGCTTGGCGCCGTTGTTTTGGATCTGACGGGTCAGCGACGAGGAGGTGCGGATCGGCATGGTCGGCTCCAGATGGGTGAGCACCGAATGTAGGCCACGGCGTGGCACGGGGGCCGCTTCGGCGAAAAATGCTTTCGAAGATCGCTGTCGCTGTCGCTGTCGTTGCCGCTGTCGCTTTCGTTGCCGCGGATCACCACTTGTTGCGCAGCTCGCGCAGCTTGACGAATACCGTCCGGGCGTCCGGCTCGTCGGGCAGATCGGGGAAGCTTGCGCGCAGGTTCGCGATCACGCTCGGGCTGCTCAGGCGCAGGAAGGTATTGATCTGCTTTTCGTCTTTCAGCGTCGTCACCGCCGACAGCGCAGGGTCTTGCCCGGCCACGCTCGGCAGCAGCGCCCGGGCCGCGGCGTTGTCGGGCTCGCGCGCCAGCGTGAACTTCAGGTTGTTCTCGATGTAGTCGTGGCCGGGGTAGATGCGTGTTGTCTCGGGCAGCTTTGAGAGCTGGTCCGCGAAGGTGGCATACAGGGTGTCGGGGTCCCCACCGTTGTGGCAATTGCCGGCGCCGGCATTGAACAGCGTGTCGCCGGAAAACAGCGCCGGCTGGTCCCCGTGCGAGCGCAGGCAGATGTGGCACATCGTGTGCCCCGGCGTGTCCATGCACTCCAGCTCTACGTGCCGCCCAACCTTGATCACGTCGCCGGCCTTCAGGCCGCGGTCCACCCCCGCGATGCTCGCGCCGGAGCGCTCATGCGCGAGCAGCCTGGCGCCGGTGGCGGCGATCATCGCGGCGTTGCCGCCGGTGTGGTCGTGATGCTCGTGGGTGTTCAGGATCTGCGTGATCTTCCAACCCTTGGCCTGCGCCGCGGCAAGACACTTTTGATGGTCCAGCGGGTCGATGGCAAGCGCTTCGCCCGAGTCCGGGCAGGCGACGAGGTAGTTGAAGTTGCGGTAGGCGTTGCCAGTCCAGATGCGCTCGACGATCATGGGGTGTTCCTCGCGCTGCCTCGCGCTGCTTGCTGGGCAACGCAGCATTGTAGGAAGCTGCAGCCGACCGGCCGGTCGAGCCGATCAGGCAGCAACGCCGTGGCCTACCTGGCTGGCGCGAAAGCCGCGTCCTCAAAGATTACCGCGCCGTCCACCAGCGTCAGCAGGCTCGTCGTCGCCGGCAGCTGGCGCAGCGCAACCGTCAACACATCCTGCGACAGCACCGCCAAATCGGGGCGGGCGGCTCGATCAAGCGAAGGGATCGATGGGTTCCGTCCCTGTCGGGCGCCGGCTCGCTGACCGTCACCGGCTGACGCTGGGGCCGACACCGTCCGTGCCGAGCAGGCCATGATCGTCGACCTGGCCTGCCCGGCAGGACTCGAACCTGCGACCCCCAGCTTAGAAGGCTGGTGCTCTATCCAGTTGAGCTACGGGCAGTCGGGCGGATTCTAGGAGTCCCCGGGTGTCGATCGCGAGCGATGCGATGCGCCGCCGACGTTCAGCGCGCCTTGTACTGTTCCTCGCCGAACAATACCTCGCGCGCCCTGTCGTCGGTGATCGGCTTGCGCAGGTCGGCCAGCACCTCCACCCCGCGCATCACCGCCGGGCGGGCCGCGATCTCGTCGAACCAGCCCTTGAGATGAGGGTGGTCGTTCCAGTCGATGCCCTGGTTCTTCCACGAGCGCAGCCATGGAAAGATGGCGATGTCGGCAATGCTGTACTCGGCGCCGGCGATGTAGGTGCTCTTGGCCAGTTGCCGGTTCATCACGCCGTACAGCCGCCTGGCCTCGTTGGTGTAGCGGTCGATCGCGTAGGGGATCTTCTCGGGCGCGTACATCCGGAAGTGATGCGCCTGTCCGAGCATTGGGCCGACGCCGCCCATCTGGAACATCAGCCACTGCAGCACCTCGTACTTTGCGCGCGTGCGCTGGGGCAGGAAGCGGCCGGTCTTGCTGGCCAGGTAGAGCAGGATGGCCCCTGACTCGAAGAGCGACATCGGCTCGCCGTCAGGTCCGTCGGGGTCGACGATGGCCGGGATCTTGTTGTTCGGGCTGATCTTCAGGAAGTCGGGCTGGAATTGATCTCCCTTGCCGATGTCGACCGGTAGGGCGCGGTACGCAAGGCCGCACTCCTCGAGCATGATGTGAACCTTGTGGCCGTTGGGCGTGGCCCACGAATACACTTCAATCATCTCGGGTCCCTTCTTTTCCGCGCGCTGCCGGCTGCAGCGCCTGCATTGCACTCTAAACCATGCTCGAAGGCATCAAGCGGTGGCTGTCCGGCACCTCGGCGGACCAGAATCGGTCGGTCCGAGCGGGGCTGGCTGCCTTTGCGACCTGGTCGCGCGCCGCCCAGGTGCATCTGCGGTCGCCGCGCGAAGGCGAAGGATTGATCGTCGACGGCAAGCTCGATGACGTGCCCTGGCGGCTGGAGTGGGGGGCGTCGCAACGGCCCTACGTGCTGGGCCACGAGCTGCGCATCCGGGCCGAGTTGCCGCTGCCCAGTGACCTGCAGGTGATCGTGCTCAACAAGGTGCTGCAAGAGGCGATCGAGAAGACGATGTTCGAGCAGTTGGTCGAAGGCGTGCAGACCCGCATCGACACCGAGACGCCTGCCGAGATGCGCTGGGTCGTGATGTACCCCAAGCTCAGCCGCGGCGAGATCGGCGAGTTGCACGACCGCTATGCCGCGGTGTCGACCATCAAGCCCTGGCTGCAGCAGTGGCTGGCCGGGCCCCTGACCACGGTCCTGGCTGCGCTCAAGATCGACCCCGCCACGGCCTTCGTGCTGATGATTGGCCGCGGCCGCGTCACCCTGCGCACCGAAGTCGACGACGCGTCACCAGGCACGGTGGAGCCGCATCTGCGGGTGTTCGAGATCGCGCTGCGCGAGGCGCGGCGCGTGGCGGCCCAGCCGGCTGCCGCCCCCAAGCCGGCCGGCAAGGTCGGTTGAGCCATCGACACCGTCGGGGTCACCCGTCGGGGTCAGGTCTTGAGTCTTGCGCCGCAACCCGACATGAGGGCCAAACCATCTCCAGGGTGCCTCGATGAAGCAGCTATCCGGCCTCGACGCCACCTTCTTGTACCTCGAAACGCCCGCGATGCCGATGCACGTCGGCGCGCTGCAACTGTACGAGCTGCCGGCCGGCTTCAAGGGCAAGTTCATCTCCGCGGTGCGCAAGCACATTGCCCAGCGGCTGCACGCCACGCCGGTGCTGCGCCGGCGCCTGTGGCGGATGCCGCTGAACATGGCCAACCCGGCCTGGGTCGACGCTGACCCCGACCTGCGCCTGCACGTGGTGGCTGGCAAGCTGGCCGCAGGCGCCGGCATGCCCGAGCTCGAGGCCGCGGTCGCACGCCTGCACACGGAACTGCTCGACCGCAAGCGTCCGCTGTGGAAGTTCCACGTCTTCGAAGGCCTGGCGCGCGGGCCCGACGGCGCCAGGCGGGTCGCGATGTACACCCAGCTGCACCATGCTGCCGTCGACGGCCAGGCTGCGGTGGCGCTGGCCAACGCGCTGCTCGATCCGTCGCCCGAACCGCGCGCGCTGGAAGTCAGGCCCTCGCGTCGACAGAAGATCTTCAAGCTCGACATGACCGAGATGCTGCGCGGCGTGATCGTCAACCAGGCGAGCAAGGTCGTGCACCTGATCCGCGAGCTGCCGTCCACCGTGGGTACGTTCAAGACCGCGGCCAGCGCGGTGATGGCCGGCCGCGCGCTGCTGGGCGGAGCGAACAAGGTTGGCAACCTGACGCTGGCACCGCGCACACCCTTCAATGCGTCGGTCAGCAGCGGTCGAGCCTTTGCCAGCGTCACGCTGCCGCTGCCCGAAATGCGCGAGCTCGGGCGCGCCCATGGCGCCACGATCAACGACCTGGTGCTGATGGTGTGCAGCAGCGCACTGAGGCGCTGGTTGGCCAGGCGACGCAAGCTGCCGCGCAAGTCGATCGTGGCGGCGGTGCCGATCACGCTGCGTGAAAAGGGCGATGTGGCAGCCGACAACCAGGCTTCGATGAGCCTGGTCAGTCTGGGCACCACCATCGCCGACCCGGGCCAACGATTGGCTCACATCAAGGCTGCGAGCGCGGCGATGAAGTCGACCATGGGGCCGCTCAAGCGCATCTTGCCGACCGACTTTCCGTCGCTCGGGGTGCCCTGGCTGATCGAGGCTGCCACCGCGTTGTATGGCAAGGCCAAGGTGGCTGAGCGCATGCCGCAGTTGGCCAACCTCGTGATCTCCAACATAGCAGGGTCACCGGTGGCGCTCTACATGGCCGGCGCGAAGATGTTGACCAACTATCCCACCTCGATCGTGGTGCATGGCCTGGCGCTGAACATCACGGTGCAGAGCTACGACCGGTCGCTCGACTTCGGCCTGATGGCCGACGCGCGTGCCATGCCCGAGGTGGCGGAGTTGGCCGAGGGCATCCGCATCGCCTTCGACGACTTGCGCGCGTTGCCGCGGCCCGGCAACCACGACCACCTCGACACGCCGCGCTCCGCTAGCCTGGTCGGCGTCGCGCAGCGCACGGTCACCGGGGCGGTTTCGGGTGCGGTCCGGGACGCGTTGGGCAAGGTGGCCAAGACGGTGGTCAGCACGGCCGTCGATTCGGCCCTGTCGCCAGCGACGCGTCGCGGCAAGTCCG
>JANOJJ010000186.1:0-12179 GCA_031408155.1 Rubrivivax sp. | reverse complement strand
ATCGCCGATTCGGTGAACTACACGGTGGAAGAACTGCGCACGCTGGTCGAGGCGGTGCAGAACACGGTGACCCGCGTGACCGACACCACGCAGCAGGTCGAGCAGACATCGACCGAGCTGCTGGCCGCGTCGACCGAGCAGTTGCGCGAGATCCGTGAGACGGGCGAATCGGTGCTGCAGATGGCTGGCCGCATCAACGACGTGTCGTCGCAGGCGCAGCAGACCGCGCAGGTGGCGCGCCAATCGCTGGCGGCCGCCGAAAGCGGCCTTACCGCGGTGCAGAACACCATCGGCGGCATGAACTCGATCCGCGACCAGATCCAGGACACCGCCAAGCGCATCAAGCGGCTCGGCGAGTCATCGCAGGAAATCGGCGAAATTACTGAACTGATCTCCGACATCACCGAGCAGACCAACGTGCTTGCGCTGAACGCCGCGATCCAGGCCGCATCGGCCGGTGAAGCCGGGCGCGGCTTCTCGGTGGTGGCCGAAGAAGTGCAGCGACTGGCTGAACGCTCGGGCGACGCCACGCGGCAGATCGCGGCGATCGTGCGCACCATTCAGACCGACACCCAGGATGCAGTGGGTGCCATGGAGCGCTCGACGCAGGGCGTGGTCGAAGGGGCCCGGCTGTCGGACGCTGCCGGTTCGGCGCTGGCCGACATCGACCGCGTGACGCGGCGTCTGTCCGAGCTGATCGTGCAGATCTCGGAGCAGGCCTCGCGTGAGGCCGAGTCGGCCAACGTGGTGGCGGCCAACATCCAGCACATCTTCGCGGTCACCGAGCAGACCGGCGAGGGCACGCGTTCGACCGCGCAGATGGTGCGCGAACTGTCGCGCACGGCCGAGGACCTGAAGGCCTCGGTGTCCCGATTCAAGGTGTCCTGAAGCAGCGCCAGGCTCCACCCCGTCACCCATCCTCGCAGGACCGCCGTGGCCGACACTCCTGACAACAAGCCGACCGACGACCTGAGCGCACTGGCGTGGGTACACAGCGAACTGAGGCGCTCGCTCGACAACGCACATAAGGCCCTGCGGCGCTACTTGAAGGAGTCCGAGACCGCTACACGCTCGGACCTCGACACCGTGGACCCAGCGGCGCTGCGCGCTGCACGCACACAGCTGCATCAGGGCGTGGGTGCACTCGAACTGGTGGGCCTGCCGGCGGCCGCTCGCGTGCTGCGCGCATCGGAGTCGGCGGTGCAACGCATGCTGACACGGCCGACCCTGGTCGATGAAGCGTCGGTGCACACGCTCGAGCGCGGCTCATTCGCACTGCTCGACTACCTCGGCCGCATGCTGGCCGGAAAGAAGGTATCGCCGGTGGGCTTGTTCCCGCAGTACGCCGCGGTGCAGGCCCTGGCTGGCGCCGACCGTGTGCACCCGGCCGACCTGTGGGAGGCTGATTTCACCTGGCACGAGTTGCCGAGCGAGTCGGCTGTGTTGCCGCGTGCCGCCGACGACGCGTCGCGCACCACGATGGAGGCGATCGTGCTGCGCCTGATGCGCCGCGCCGACTCGATGGCCTGGACCCGCCTGTCCGGCCTGTGTGCGCAGTTGGCCGCCGGCGACCCCGGACGTGGCACGACCTTGTGGCAACTGGCTGCGGCGTTTGCCGAGGCCGAGGCCGCGGGCCTGTTGCCACAAGGGGACCTGCACACCAAGCGAGTGGCCGCGCGGCTGCTGGCCCAGCTGCGACTGAGCGCACGCCGCCAGGACGAGCCTTCGGAGCGGCTGGCGCAGGACCTGCTGTTCTTCTGTGCCCATGCGCGCGAGACCGACCAGCCGATGCCGCGACTGGACGCCGTACGCCGGGTCTGGCGGCTCGAGCGAGTCGCTCCGCTGGACTATGAAAACGAGCGTCTGGGCCGATTCGATCCGACCTGGATCGCGCAGGCGCGCAAACGCGTGATTGGCGCCAAGGACGTATGGTCAGCGGTTGCCGCTGGTGAAACGCATCGCATGGGCGGGCTGTCCGAACAGGTTGCTCTGCTCGGCGACTCGGTCGACCGGCTGTTTCCCGCCGGGCCGTTGCTCACCAAGGCGATGCAGGACACGGCGGCCAAGGTGGTGGCCGACGGCGGCGCGCTGCCGGCGTCGCTGGCGATGGAGGTCGCCACCTCGGTGCTTTTCCTCGACGCCATGCTCGAAGACGGCGAGCTCGACCAGCCCGACCTCGATGGCCGCATCCGCCGCCTGGCGCAGCGCATCAACGACGTGCGTGGCGGCGCCGAGCCGCAGCCACTCGAGCCGTGGATGGAGGAACTGTATCGCCGCGTGTCCGACCGCCAGACCATGGGCAGCGTGGTGCACGAACTGCGTGCCTCGCTGTCCGAGGTCGAAAAGCAGATCGACCAGTATTTCCGCGACCCGTCGCAGCGCGCACTGCTGATTCCGGTGCCCAGCCAGCTCTCGGCGATGCGCGGCGTGTTGTCGGTGCTGGGCATGGACCAGGCCTCGCAGGCGGTGCTGTACATGCGCGACGATGTCGACGCGCTGGCGCAGACCGAGGTCGACCCGCAGCAGGCTGTCAAGGCGGGCACGTTCGATCGCCTGGCCGACAACCTGGGCGCACTGAGCTTCCTGATCGACATGCTCAGCGTGCAGCCACAGCTGGCCAAGTCGCTGTTCCGCTTCGATCCGCTGCAAGGCAGCCTGAGTGCCGTGATGGGGCAGAGCGAGCGGCCATCAGCCTTTGTCGGATTGGACGAGGCTGCGGCGCCGGGTGCCCCGCTGGTCGATCAAGCTCGGGCCCTGGCCGACAGTTTCAGCCTGCAGCCGCAAGCCGACCACGGCGCCGCGTTCGAAGTCCTGAGTCAGCGTGCGCTGGCGGCTGACCAACCAGGCGTGGCCGGTGCCGTGAGTAGCGCACAGCGCGCGCTGGCTGCTGCGACCGACGACCAGTCGCGCCAGGCCGTAGGCGCCGAGCTGGTGCAGACGGTGGGTGAACTGCTGCCGCCGTCGACGCCGACGCTGGCGGCGCCGGCGTCGACTGCGCGGCTGCCGCCGGTGATCGACCTCGAAGACGACGCCGAGATGCGCGAGATCTTCCTCGAGGAAGCACACGAGGTGATCGCTGCCGCCGGTGCGTCGCTGCAGCAGCTGAGCGACCAACCCGAGGACGTGAGCGAACTGACCACGGTGCGTCGTGCCTTTCACACGCTCAAGGGCAGTTCGCGCATGGTCGGACTGCGGCAATACGGCGAAGCCGCCTGGGCCTGCGAACAGCTCTACAACGCCCGGCTGGCGCAGTCGCCGCGCCTGGATGCCGATCTCGCGGTGTTCACCCGCGACGCGCTTGAGCACCTGGCGGCATGGACCGATGCCATTGCCAGCGGCAACGCGGTGGCCCATCACGCAGCGCCGATCATCGAGGCAGCCGATCGCCTGCGGGTGCACGGCCAGCGCGTCGCGATCGACGACACCGTGGCGGCGAGTGAAACCGCGACGCTGAGTCTGGGCACTGCCCGCGACCAAGCAGCGGCCGCGGCGGGCGTCGCGGTCGAGTTGGCGCTGCCGTCCGAGGCCGAATCGCCTGGCGTTCCTGCGCTGCCCGAACTGACGTTTGAGCTCGACCAGACCCGGGAACCCGAGGGCCTGCCGGCCGCGGACGATCGATTGGCACTGCCTTCACTCGTCGACGAGTTGTCCGGTCCCACCCGAGCAGCCGAACCGGATCTGTCCGCGCTCCTGACCGCGCGCGTGCCGGGCTTGCCGCTGCCGGGCGAGCTCGACCTGTCAGCGCCCGTCGACGCGCCCGTTGCAGCGCAGCAGAACGATCAATCGGCGTTCGAAGTCGACTTCGACGATACCGGCGCCGTCGGGCTCGACGACCTGGATGCCCCGTCGTCGTCTGCCGTTGCAGCGTCTGAGGCAGCGGCGCTGGCGCCGTTGCATGCGCCCGATCTGCCGGACTTGGCCGACGTGGTCGAGGTTGATTTCGGCGCCTTCGAGAGCGTGCAGGCGCCGCCGCCCGTGGCCGAGCCGGCTCCGCCTGTCGCCGAGGTGGAGGAAGCGTCCGGCCTCGCCGGCGACGCGCTCGGCCGCCTCTTGTTCGGCGAGATCACACGGCCACTGGACATCCCCTACGCAGAAGAGCCAGCCAAGCCAGACGCCGACGCCCTGGACGACGCGCCGGGCTTCGAGCTGGACCTGGGCCTGGCGCCGGCAGCTGCGTTGCCTGAATCGATGCCTGCGGACTTTGGCGCGGACTGGCCTGCGCAGGCGTTCGATCTGTTGCTGCCCGAGCCGCCGCCACCGCCCGTGGTCGAGCCCGCGGCGCCTGCAAGCGCGCTCGATGCCGAGCCGAGTGCCGAGGCCGAACCCGACGACCAGGTCCGGGTGATCGGCTCGCTGCGCATTCCGATTCCGCTCTTCAACATCTACCTCAACGAGGCCGACGAGTTGTCGCGCCGTCTGGGCACCGAACTCGCCGAATGGGGCATCGAATTTCTGCGCCGCCCGGTGTCCGAGAGTACGGTGGTGCTCGCCCACTCGCTGGCCGGCAGCTCGGCCACCGTGGGCTACGCCGAACTGTCGAGCCTGGCAAGAGCGCTCGAACACGTGCTGATCCGATCGGCGGCGCTGCAGCACGGCAGTGCCGGCGAGCCGGCGCTGTTCAACGAGGCAGCCGACGAGGTCCGACGCCTGCTGCACCAGTTCGCGGCCGGCTTCCTCAAGCCGATGACGCCCGGGCTGCTCGAGCGCCTGGCCGAGCACGAGCTGCTGCTCGCTCAGCGAGCCGCCGAAGCGGTCGAAGAGCCCGCAGCCGGCACCGGCCTCGAAGTAGCCTTCGAAGCAGCCGACCGGTCGCTACCGATGCACCTCGAGCCGGTGCCGGTGGCGGTGCCGACCGCGGTGACCCGATTCGCGCCTCTGTCGGAGCTGCCCGAGGCCCACCCGGTGGCGCGCCCGGCTCGCGCCGACGCCTTCGACGACGACGACGACATCGAGGCGGTCGACGCGATCGACGCCGAACTGTTCCCGATCTTCGAAGAAGAGGCCGAAGAACTGTTGCCGCAGCTGCAGTCGCGCCTGCGCGACTGGGCCCTGCACCCGTCGGACCTGGACGCGCCATCAGCCTGCATGCGGACCTTGCATACTTTCAAGGGCGGGGCGAGATTGTCCGGTGCGATGCGCCTGGGCGAGATGGCCCACCGGCTCGAGACGGCGGTCGAGCACCGGGCTGCCGCCAGCGATATCGAACCGGGTCAGATCGAGCCGCTGCTGGCACGCGCCGACGCGATGGTGGCGGCCTACGAGGCGTTGCGCAAGCCATCGGCCAGTCCGGCGCCGACGGCACCGGTCACGCCGCCACAGCCGGTTGCGGTGGACTTGCCGTTGTCATGGGCCGAAGAACTTGCCGACGCGGCCCCGACTGCCGAGTCAACCCCGTCTGCAGCCGTCCTGGACGCCGCCGTCAACGCCGATGCCGATGCCGCAGCCGTGCCGGCGGTCAGCGTCGACTGGGCTCGCTTCAGCGACCGCCGCCTGTTGCAGGCGACTGCCACCGAGCGCGCGCCCGGCGGGGCTGCGGCCGTGCGTGTGCGGGCCAGCCTGCTCGACCGCCTGGTCAACCACGCCGGCGAAGTTAGCATCACGCGCGCCCGCATCGACGCCGACGTGCGCCAGCTTCAGGGTGCGGTGAACGACCTGACCGACAACCTCGACCGGCTGCGCAGCCAGTTGCGTGACATCGAGTTGCAGGCCGAGTCGCAGATCACGTCGCGCATCGAGGCCGCCAAGGCCTCGTCGCAGTCCTTCGACCCGCTGGAGATGGACCGCTTCACGCGCTTTCAGGAGCTGACGCGCATGATGGCCGAGTCGGTCAACGACGTCGCCACCGTGCAACGTAGCGTGCAGCGCACGCTGCAGTCGACCGAAGACCAACTGGCGGCCCAGGCGCGGCTGACGCGTGAGTTGCAGGACGACCTGTTGCGCACGCGCATGGTCGAGTTCGAGAGCCTGGCCGACCGCCTGTACCGGGTGGTGCGCCAGGCCGCCAAGGACAGCGGCAAGCAGGTTCGGCTGGACATCGTGGGCGGGTCGATCGAAGTCGACCGCGGCGTGCTCGAACGCATGGTCGGACCGTTCGAGCACCTGCTGCGCAACAGCGTGGCGCATGGCGTCGAACTGCCGGCGCAACGCCAGGCCGCAGGCAAGGACCCGACCGGCGAGGTCAGCATCACGGTCACGCAGGAAGGCAACGAGATCGGCGTCGTCTGCCGCGACGACGGCGCCGGCCTGGACCTCATCCGCATTCGCCAGCGCGCCGAAGAGCGTGGTCTGCTGCAGCCGGGGCAGGCGGCGAGTGATGCCGAGTTGGCCGGCATGATCTTCCTGCCCGGCTTCACCACCACCACGGACGTAACCGAACTGGCCGGCCGCGGGGTCGGCCTGGACGTGGTACGTTCCGAAGTCAATGCGATGGGCGGTCGCATCGAGACCGCCAGTACACCCGGCCAGGGTTCGAGCCTCAAGCTGGTGCTGCCACTGACCACGGCGGTCACCCAGGTGGTGATGATGCGCTGCGCTGAGCTGAAGGTGGCGGTGCCCTCGACGCTGATCGAGGTCGTGCGTCGGGTGCCGACGGCACAAGTCGAGCAGGCCTACTCGCAAGGCGGCTTCCCGGTCGGCGATCAGGTGCTGCCCTTCTTCTGGCTCGGCGGGCTGTTGCAGCACAGTGCTCGCGGGCCGACCGTGGGCCGCTCGCAGGCGGTGGTGATCGTGCGCAGCGCGGCGCAGCGCGTGGCACTGCACGTCGACGAAGTGATGGGCAACCAGGAAGTCGTGGTCAAGCACGTCGGGCCGCAACTGGCGCGATTGCCCGGTCTGGCCGGCGTGACGCTTCTGCCCTCGGGTGCGGTTGCCTTGATTTACAACCCGGTGGCCCTGGCCGCCCTGTTCGGTGAAGCCGCGCAGCGCCGCTCGATGGGCTCGCCCGTCGGCACCGACCAAGCGGCAAGCGCCCAGGCCGAGGTGGTACGCGCGCCGCTGGTTCTGGTGGTTGACGATTCGTTGACGGTGCGTCGGGTCACCCAGCGCCTGCTGGTGCGCGAAGGCTATCGTGTTGCCGTGGCCAAGGATGGCATGGACGCGTTGGAAAAGCTGGCCCAGGAACGGCCGGCCATCATGCTGTCGGATATCGAGATGCCGCGCATGGACGGCTTCGACCTGGTGCGCAACGTGCGTGCCGACGCCCGGTTGGCCAATCTGCCGGTGGTCATGATCACCTCGCGCATCGCCCAGAAGCACCGCGACTACGCGGCCGAACTCGGCGTCGACCATTACCTCGGCAAGCCCTACTCCGAAGACGAACTGCTGGGCCTGGTGGCGCGCTACGCCGGAGCCGCGGTTCCCGCCTGAGCGCCGTCAGGCGTGAGAAACGGGTTCTTTTCGGCGTCAGGAGTTCCGAGCAGCGGCCGACAATCGGAGCCGGACCAACTGCCGCCCTTGCCGAGGTGTGATGTCCGAAATCGTTGATCATCTTGCGGAGCTCACCGGTTTCCGGGATCGGGACGCGCTGGACGTTACGCTCGTCGGTGCCTTCCGTGATCTGCTTCGACCGGACAGCGTCACTCTCTATCGGCCGGTGGGCGACGCCGGACAGCAACGCTGGCTGACGCGCGCCCGCCTGCGCGCGGACGAGACCACGCCCGCGGCCGATTCGGTGTGGACTGATCCCGAAGACCTGCCGGTGCTGGCGGACCTGCCCGAGCACCAGCGCTGCCTGGAACAGCAGTCCGCGGTCACGCTCGAGGTCGACGGCCAGGCGATGAGCTTGTTTTCCCTGGCCACCGAACTCGCCGTCTGCGGCGTGCTCGAGATTCGCACTCGTGGCGCCTTGACCGAAGAGCAGACCCGGCTGGTGTCGAGCATCCTGCGTGTCTACCGAAATTTCCAGGGTTTGCTGGACTACAGCGAGCGCGACACACTGACCGGCCTGCTCAACCGCAAGACCTTCGACGAATCGTTCCTGCGCGTGGCCGCACGAAGCCACGGCGTACTGGCTGCCGACGACGAGGGCAGTGGCGATGGCCGGCGCAAGGTCGGTCCCGATACGGCTTGGCTTGGCGTGGTCGACATCGATCACTTCAAGTTGGTCAACGACAGCCACGGCCACCTGATCGGCGACGAGGTCCTGCTGCTGATCGCCCGGCTGATGCGCAGCAGCTTGCGCTTCCAGGACCAACTCTATCGGTTCGGCGGCGAAGAATTCGTGGTGCTGATGCGCGGTGGCAATGCCGAGCAAGCGATGCTGGCCTTCCAGCGCATGCGCGCCAACGTCGAGGCCCATGGCTTTCCGCGTGTCGGGCGGATCACGGTGTCGGTGGGCTTCACCGAATTGCGCGTGGGCGACTCACCGTCCAGCGCCTTCGAGCGGGCCGACAAGGCCGTCTACCACGGCAAGCAGAATGGCCGCAACCAAGTCGCCAACCATGACGACCTGGTCGCCCGCGGCGTCTTGGTCGACGAGGCGCGCACGGGCGACATGGAACTTTTCTGATCGCTGTCGCGCTTCGGCGTGGGTGAACTGATTCGCCATAGGCCAGACGGACCCGTCACAGGGCGTCGCATGCAGGCCGTGATTGTTCGGTCGGCGCCGCCGTTCCACCACCAGTCAGCACCTGAAGCGACGCTTCACTTCGATCCGCGGCGGCCGGACTTGACGACCGCAAAACGCTCGAGCGTGCGCATGCGCGCCACCTCGTGCGTCACCAGTGGCGCGGGGTAGTCGCGACCCAGCAGCACGCCAGCGGCGGCCAGATCGACCGGCCGGGCCAGCCACGGCGTGTGCAGCAGGCTGTCCGGCAGCCTGGCCAGCGCCGGCAGGTATCGCCGGATGAAACGACCCTGGGGATCGAACTTCTCACTTTGCGCGATCGGGTTGAAGATCCGGAACCAGGGCTGTGCATCGCAGCCGCTGGACGCCGCCCATTGCCAGCCGCCGTTGTTGGCTGCCAGGTCGAAGTCGTTGAGCTGCTCGGCGAAGTAGGCTTCGCCGCGCCGCCAGTCGATGCCCAGATCCTTGATCAGGAAGCTGGCCACCACCATGCGCAGACGGTTGTGCATGTAGCCCGTCTGGTTGAGCTGGTGCATCGCCGCATCCACCAGCGGGTAGCCGGTGCGGCCCTCGCACCAGGCCCGAAACCACTCGTCGGCGTGCCTGCCGTGTTCCCAGTGGATCTTGTCGTACTCGGGCTTGAAGGCGTGGCCCACCACCTGCGGGTGGTGATGCAGCAGCTGGTGGTAGAAGTCGCGCCAGATCAGCTCCGACAGCCAGGCCTCGGCACCGCGCGAGCCCGCCTTCATGCGCTGGTGCGCTTCGCGCGCCAGGCGGCGGATCGACAGCGTGCCAAAGCGCAAGTGCGTGCCCAGGTAGCTGGGGCCCTTGACGGCCGGAAAGTCGCGTCTGTCGGCGTAGCGGTCGATGCGGGCCAGAAAATCGTCCAGCAGTTCCTGCGCCCCTGCCGGCCCGCTGGGCAGGCGCAGCTGATGCAGGTTGGTCTGCTCGAAGCCGATCTCGGCCAGCGTCGGCACCCCACCCGCCCTGGCCGGCAGCGGCGCCAGCGCGCCGGCGTGCTTGGCCACCGGGTAGGCACCCAGGAAGTACGGGTCGACCTTTTTCAACCAGGCGTTCTTGTACGGCGTGAACACCGAGTAGGTGCCGCCACTTTGGGTCAGCACTTCACTGCGTTCGAAGATCACATGGTCCTTGGCCGTGTGCAGCACCACGCCGGCATCGGCCAGCAGACCGCGTACGCGGGCGTCGCGCGCCAGCGCGGCGGGCTCGTCGTCGTGGCTGGCATACACCGCCTCCACGTCGAGCTCGCGCGCCAGCGCGGTGATGAGCTCAGGCGCTGCGCCGTGGCGTACCAGCAGGCCGCAGCCGTCGACGCCATGTGCTGCGCCGAGCGCGCAAAGGTCGGCATCGACCCCGACCAGGCTGTCGCGGATGAACTCCACGCGACGGTCGGCGCGCGGCAAGGGGTCGAGGATGGAGCGGTCGAAGACGAACACGCACCAGACCTGCCTGGCCGCGCGCAGCGCGTGGTACAGCGCGGCGTGGTCGTCGACCCGCAGGTCGCGCCGCAGCCATACCAGGGCTCGATCGAGGCTCTTGCTCACGGCCGCGAGTGTGCCCCAGCGTTGCGACCGGGTGCGGCAGACTAAAATCGACCGATGGCCTCCGCCTCACGCATCGATCTCACGAACCAGTTCCTCATCGCCATGCCCGGCATGGTCGACGACACCTTTGCCGGTACGGTGGTCTACCTGTGCGAGCACAGCGAACGCGGCGCGCTGGGCCTGGTCATCAACAAGCCGATCGACATCAAGCTGAAGAACCTGTTCGAGAAGGTCGAGTTGCCGCTCGATCGGGCAGACTTTGCCGAGCAGCCGGTGTTCTACGGTGGCCCGGTGCAGACCGAGCGCGGTTTCGTGCTGCACGAAAAGCACGGCCAGACCGACCGCCCCTACACCTCGACCATGTCGGTGCCCGGTGGCCTCGAGATGACGACCAGCAAGGATGTGCTCGAGGCCTTGTCGAACGGCGCCGGCCCGCGCCGTGTGCTGATCACGCTGGGCTGCAGCGGATGGTCGGCCGGGCAGCTCGAGGAGGAGATCGGCCGCAACGGCTGGCTGACCGTGGATGCCGACCCGGCGGTCATCTTCGAGACGCCGATCGAGAAGCGCTACCAGCGCGCGGTGTCGCTGCTCGGCTTCGACCCCGGCATGCTGTCGCAGGAGGCGGGGCATGCCTGATAGGCGGCGCCGCGAGCGCAGCCATGCGTGAACGGTCGTTCCTGGCTTTCGACTTCGGCACCCGTCGGGTCGGTGTCGCCAGCGGCAACACCGTGCTGCGCCAGGCCCAGCCGCTGCGCACGATAACCGCTGAAGGCGACGCGCGCTTTGCTGCCATCGAACGCCTGCTGGCGCAGTGGCAGCCCGACGCGCTGGTGGTCGGCGTGCCCTTCCACCCCGACGGCGCCGCGCACGACAACACTCGCCGCGCGCGTCGTTTCGCGCGCCAGTTGCACGGCCGCTCGGGCCTGCCGGTGCACGAGGTGGACGAGCGCTACAGCACCACCGAAGCGCTGGCCGACGGCGCGCCCGATGCCGACGCGGCGGCCGCAGCGATCATCCTGACCCAGTACCTGCAGGGACTGCCGGAGTCCGACGATGCAGCAGCTTGACGCCCAGGCGCTGTACGCCGAACTGCTTGTCGGCGTGCGTGCTCTGCTCGGGCCCGATTCGGTGCTGGTGGGCATCTGGTCGGGCGGGGCCTGGCTGGCCGAGCGATTGCACGCCGACCTGCAGCGCCCGGGCCGGGCGGGCGTGATCTCGAGCACGCTGCACCGCGACGACTTCGGCTCGCGCGGGCTGGCGGCCGGGTCGGATGCGACGCAGTTGCCGTTCGAGGTCGAGGGCCGGCACATCGTGCTGGTCGACGACGTGCTGTTCACCGGCCGCACCATCCGCGCGGTGATCAACGAACTGTTCGATTTCGGCCGCCCGGCCAGCGTGCAGCTGGCGGTGCTGGTCGACCGCGGCGGACGCGAGCTGCCGATCGCCGCGGCGTTTGCGGCGTCGCGCATCGTGATGCCGGCGGCGCACAAGCTGACGCTGGCACGCGATGCCCAGGGCCGCTTCAGCTTCGCGCTGCGCGAGGCTTCGTGATGCTGATGCGCCGCAACCCGCAGCTCAACGCCCACGGCGAGCTGATCCACCTGCTGTCGATCGAGGGCCTGCCGCGCGCGGTGCTGACGCAGATCCTCGACACCGCCAGCACCTTTCTCCGCGTCAACGACCGCGACGTGAAGAAGGTGCCGCTGCTGCGCGGCAAGAGCGTGTTCAACCTGTTCTTCGAGAACAGCACGCGCACGCGCACCACCTTCGAGATCGCGGCCAAGCGTCTGAGCGCCGACGTCATCAACCTCGACATCGCCAAGAGCAGCGCGAGCAAGGGCGAAAGCCTGCTCGACACCATCGCCAACCTGTCCGCGATGCATGCCGACATGTTCGTCGTGCGACACAGTGAAAGCGGCGCGCCCTACCTGATTGCCCAGCACGTGGCGCCGCACGTGCACGTGGTGAATGCCGGCGACGGCCGCCACGCGCACCCGACGCAGGGCCTGCTGGACATGTACACCATCCGCCACTACAAGCGCGATTTCACG
>JANOJJ010000179.1:0-1651 GCA_031408155.1 Rubrivivax sp. | reverse complement strand
GTCGCCGATTTCCTGATCGGCGCGCACGCCATGATGCAATGCGACGCGCTCATCACCCGCGACGACGGCTTCTACCGCGACTACTTCAAGGGACTCAAGGTCATCGTGCCGACAGCTTGAAGCCCGAACATCCCATCCCTCGTTCACCCAGCATCCACTCAGGAGCAACCATGCTTGTCGCCTACCGCCAACATGTCGCCGAACGCGCCGCGCTCGGCATTCCACCGCTGCCGCTGGACGCCAGGCAGACCGCCGAGCTGATCGAGCTGGTCAAGGCCCCGCCCATGGGCGAAGAGGCCTTCCTGGTCGAGCTGCTCACCTATCGCGTACCGCCGGGCGTGGACGACGCCGCCAAGGTCAAGGCCAGCTTCCTGGCCGCCGTGGCGCACGGCGAACTCGAGGTCGGCCTGGTCAGCAAGTCCAAGGCAACGGCATTGCTGGGCACCATGGTCGGCGGCTACAACGTGCAGCCGCTGATCGAACTGCTGGACGACGTCGACGTGGCGGCCACGGCTGCTGCCGGGCTGAAGAAGACGCTGCTGATGTTCGACTACTTCAACGATGTGGCGGCAAAGGCCAAGGCCGGCAATCCGCTGGCCAAAGCCGTGCTGCAGAGCTGGGCCGACGCCGAGTGGTTCACCTCGCGCCCCGAAGTGGCCAGGACAATCACCGTCAGCGTCTTCAAAGTCGCCGGCGAGACCAACACCGACGACTTGTCGCCCGCACCCGATGCCTGGAGCCGGCCCGACATCCCGCTGCACTACCTGGCGATGCTGAAGAACGCGCGAGCGGGCATCACGCCCGACGAAGACGGCAAGCGCGGCCCGATGAAGTTCATCGAAGAGATCAAGGCCAAGGGCCACCTGGTGGCCTACGTGGGTGACGTGGTGGGCACCGGTTCCAGCCGCAAGAGTGCGACCAACAGCATCGTCTGGGGCTTTGGCCAAGACATCCCCTTCGTACCGAACAAGCGCTTCGGCGGCGTCACCCTGGGCGGCAAGATCGCCCCGATCTTCTTCAATACACAAGAGGACTCCGGCGCGCTGCCGATCGAGGTCGACGTGAGCTCGCTCGAGATGGGCGACGTGATCGACGTCTTGCCCTACGACGGCAAGATCGTGAAGAACGGGGCCACCGTGGCCGAGTTCCAGCTCAAGAGCGACGTGCTGTTCGATGAAGTGCGCGCCGGCGGCCGCATCAACCTGATCATCGGCCGCAGCCTGACCGCCAAGGCGCGTGACTTCCTCGGCCTGGGCGCTTCAACCGTGTTCCGCCTGCCCACGCCGCCGATCGTCACCAACGCCGGATTCACGGTTGCACAGAAGATGGTAGGCCGGGCCTGCGGCCTGCCCGAAGGCCAGGGCGTGCGCCCGGGCACCTACTGCGAACCGCGCATGACCACCGTCGGCAGCCAGGACACCACCGGCCCCATGACGCGCGACGAACTGAAGGACCTGGCCTGCCTGGGCTTCAGCGCCGACCTGGTGATGCAGAGCTTCTGCCACACCAGTGCCTACCCCAAGTCGGTGGACGTGAAGACCCACCGCGAGCTGCCTGCCTTCATGAGCAATCGGGGTGGCGTTTCCTTGCGCCCCGGTGACGGCGTGATCCATTCGTGGCTGAACCGGCTGCTGCTGCCCGACACCGTGGG
>JANOJJ010000111.1:0-6578 GCA_031408155.1 Rubrivivax sp. | reverse complement strand
CCTGGCCTTCGTGTGGCTGCTGCTGGCGCTGCTGCTCAAGGGCGCGGCCGAGCTCGGCAGCGGCGTGCCCGAGGCCGCCTGGCTGCACGCCTTCACGGTCGGCGCGCTGGGCCTGATGATGCTGGCCTTGATGACGCGGGTGGCGCTGCGCCATACCGGGCGCGCGCTCGAAGCACCGCGCTCGATGCAAGTCGCCGCGCTCGTCATGTTCAGCGCCGCCAGCGTCCGCCTGGCCGCTACCTTCCAGCCCCAGCCGCAGGCGCTGGTGGCACTGGCCGCCGTGCTGTGGGCGCTGGCGTTCGTGATCTACCTGCTGCGCTTCGGCGCGGTGCTGCTGTCGGCCAGCCGGCCGCGGCGCTGACGCAGCGAGCCGGGGTCCGGCGTCCGCGCCTTCGATCGGCGTGCAAGTCCTGCCGGACTCGCGCGTCCGATCTCAGATGCAGCGGCCACCGTCCACTTCGAGTGCCACGCCGGTGATGAACTCGGCCTCGTCGCTGGCCAGGAAGGCGCAGGCCTTGGCGATGTCCAGCGGCCGGCTGAAGCGGCCCAGCGGAATGGTGGCGATGATCTTGGCGCGATTGGCCTCGGTGTCGTCGCCGGGCAGGAAGTCGGTGAACAAGCCGGTCTGGCCCATCACCGGGTTGATCGCGGTGACGCGGATCTTGTCGGCCGCCAGTTCCGTCGCCATGCCCTTGGTGATGCTGACCGCCGCGCCCTTGGTGCCGGCGTACCAGGTCAGCCCCGGTCGCGGTCGCGCGGCCGCGGTGGATGCGATCGTGATGATGGCGCCCCCGCCTTGCCGCTTCATCACCGGCACCACGTGCATCGCACCCAGGTACAGGCTCTTGACGTTGACGGCGAAGACGCGGTCGAAGGTGGCTTCGTCGACCTCCAGCATCGACTGGTTCTTGTGCGTGGTGCCGGCGTTGTTGACCAGCACGTCGATCCGACCCCACTCGGCGAGGGTGGCCTCGACCATTGCCGCCATCGACGCGTTGTTCGTCACGTCCACGTGCACGGCCAGCGCCTGGCCGCCGGCGGACCTGATGTCGGCGGCCACCTGCTGCGCCGCGTCGGCACGCAGGTCGGCGACGACAACGCGGGCGCCGAGTTCGGCGAAGTGCCTGGCGATGCCCTCGCCGAAGCCGCCGCCGGCGCCGGTGATGATGGCCACTCGATCCTGCAGTTTGTTCATGCTCATGTCCTCAACCATGCGCGATGGCGATGGTCTTGATGGTGGAGAAACTCTTCAGTCCTTCGAACGCCTTCTCGCGGCCATAGCCCGAGTGCTTCATGCCGCCGAAGGGCAGTTCGATGCCGCCGCCGGCACCATAGTTGTTGATGAAGACTTGACCGGCATCGATGCGCTGCGCCATGCGTAGCGCGCGGCTGCCGTCGCGCGTCCAGACCGCCGCGGTCAGGCCGTACGGTGTGCCGTTGGCCAGCGCCGCCGCTTCGTCTTCGCTGTCGAAGGCGAATGCCGCCAGCACCGGGCCGAAGACCTCGTTCTGCGCCAGCGGGTGGTCTGCCGGCACGCCGGCGAGCAGCAACGGCGCGAAGTAGTAGCCCGTCTTCGGCGCATCGGCGAGCACGGTTGCGCGCGCGGCCACCTGCACGCCACTGCGACAGGCGGCGTCGACCAGGGTCTCGACACGATCGAGCTGCCGCCGATTGATCAGCGGGCCGCAGTCGGGCCCGGCCAGGCCGGGGCCGGTGCGCAGGGCCTCGAAGCGCGCCTTCAGCAGGGCCATCACCCGGGCCTGGATGGACCGCTCGATCAGCACGCGGCTGCCGGCCGCGCAGGTCTGCCCGGCGTTCTGCACGATGGCGTTGACGACCATCGGCAAGGCCTGGTCGAGGTCGGCGTCGGCAAACAGCAGCTGCGGCGACTTGCCGCCGAGCTCGAGCGTGACCGGCACGTGGTTGACGGCCGCCGCCTGCGCCACCGCGGTGCCGGTCTGCGGCGAGCCGGTGAACGACAGGTGGTTGATGCCCGGGTGCGCGGCCAGCGCGGCGCCGGCCTCGACGCCGAGGCCACAGACGATGTTCAGCGCCCCTGGCGGCACTCCGGCGTCGAGCGCCAGCGCGGCGATGCGCAGCGGCGTCAGGCAGGCGTCCTCGGCCGGCTTGACGACACAGGCATTGCCCGCTGCCAGCGCGCCGCCGACCGAGCGGCCGAAGATCTGCGCCGGGTAGTTCCACGGGATGATGTGGCCGCTGACGCCGTGCGGCACGCGCAGCGCCAGCACCAGGCTGCCCTGCGCATAGGGAATCGTCTCGCCGTGCAGCTTGTCGGCTGCGCCGCCGTAGTACTCGAAGTAACGCGCGCAGGCGGTGATGTCCACCCTCGCCTGCTGGATCGGCTTGCCGGTGTCGCGGCATTCGAGCTCGGCCAGCTCGGCGTGGTGCAGGGCGACGAGCGCCGACAACCGGCTCAGGACGCGGCCGCGCTCGGTGGCCGTCCGCCGGCCCCAGGCGCCGTCGAAGGCGGCGCGCGCGGCACCGACGGCGGCGTCGACGTCGCGCCGGTCACTGCGCGGCAGCGTGGTCAAGGGTGCGCCGTCGGCGGGGTCGATCACCTCGATCGTCAGGCCGGACAAGGCGGCCACGGCCTGGCCATCGATCAGGTTGAGTCGGGGGGACAGGCGGTTCATGGGGAAATCCTCCGCAGAGTCGACAGGGGGTGCATCAGGTCGGCACGACGGCCGCCGCCAAGGCCGGATCAGCCCTGCCTGACGCGGTAGGGCGCAAACCAGCCCAGCCCGGCGGTGGTGCCTTTGCGCGGCCGGTATTCGCAGCCGACATGGCCGCTGTAGCCCAGCTCATCGAGCAAGTCGAACAGGTAGGGAAAGTTCAGCTCGCCGCAGTCGGGCTCGTGCCGCTCGGGCACACCGGCGACCTGGACATGGCCGACGTTGCCGCCGGGCAGGTATTGGCGGATCTTCACGCCCAAGTCGCCTTCGACGATCTGGCAGTGGTACAGATCCATCTGCACCTTGAGGTTGGGCGCGCCGACCTCGGCCACGATGGCGTGCGCGTCGTCCTGGCGGTTGAGAAAGTAGCCCGCTATGTCGCGCGTGTTGATCGGCTCGATCAGGACCTGCACGCCCGCCGACGCCGCCTGGCCCGCCGCCCAGGCCAGGTTGGCCAGGTAGGTGGCGCGCAGCCCGGTGCGGTCGGCGCCGGCCGGCGCCAGCCCGGCCATCGCGTGGATGCGCTTGCAGCCCAGCGCCTGTGCATAGGGCAAGGCCTGCTCGGTGATGCTGCGCCGAAAGTCGTCTTCGCGGCCAGGCAGGCAGGCCATGCCGCGCTCACCACGCTCCCAGTCGCCCGGCGGGCCGTTGAACAGGGCCTGCTGCAGGCCGTGGTCGGCCAGGCGCTGCGCCAGCTCGGTGCGGTCGAAGTCGTACGGGAACAGATACTCCACCGCACGGAATCCGTCGGCCGCGGCGGCGGCAAAGCGGTCGAGGAATCCGCGCTCGGCGTACATCATCGACAGGTTGGCGGCGAATTGCGGCATGGTCGTCCTTCGTCAGTCACCAACGCGCGCCGAAATGGCGACGCAACTCGTCGATGCGGGTTTCGTCCAGCGCTGCCGGCCTGGGTGTCGTCATCAGCCACAGGCGCGCGGTCTGTTCCAGTTCTTCCAGCGTGGCCATCGCCGCCGCGGGTGAGTCATGCCAGACGGTGGGGCCCAGGCGGTCGAGCATGACGGCGCGCAGCGGGACGCCGCGGCCGCGTGCCGCCGTGATGGCCAGCGCCACCGCTTCGGCTGCCGCCGGGTCGCCCGGCCGGTGATACGCGATCAGCGGCACATGGCCGACCTTCATCACGAAGTACGGAGTGATCGGCGGCACGATGTCGTCAGGGCTCGACACGCCGGCCAGCGTCAGCGCCACCAGATGCGTGCTGTGGGTGTGGAGCACGCAGCGCGCGTCGGGCTCGCTGGCGTAGATGCGTCGGTGCAGGGCCAGCGTCTTGCTGGCGCGGTCACCGCCGAGCAGCGTGCCGTCCACGCCCACATGGGCCAGGCGCTCGGGCTGCAGCAGGCCCAGGCAGGCGTCGGTGGGCGTGATCAGGAAGCCTTGCTCGTCGCTCAGGCGCACGCTGATGTTGCCGGCCGTGGCGTGCACGTAGCCGCGCTCGAACAGCGAACGGCCGACGCGGCAGATCTCGACCCGCAGCGACTCGTGCGTCATGCCACCTGCCGCAGCGCCTTGCTGAAGAAATCGACGCTGCCGAAGTTGCCGCTCTTGAGCGCCAGCAGCAGCGGCTGGGCCTCATCGCGGCCGAGCGCCTGGGTCCAGGGCACACCGGGGTCGATCGGCGCGCCGATGCGCAGGCTGTGCACGCCCAGCGCCTGCACCACCGCACCTGCGGTCTCGCCGCCCGCCACCACCAGGCGGCGCACCCCGGCGGCCACCAGGGCCTGCGCCACCGTGGCCAGGCAGGCTTCGATCAGTTGGCCGGCGCGCTCGGCGCCGAGCTCGGCCTGCGCGGCCTTGACCTCGGCCGGCGCGGCGCTGGCAAACACCAGCACCGAGGACGTGGCCAGGTGCTGGCGAGCAAACGCCAGCGCCCGTTGCGCCAGCGGTTCGCCCGCAGCCAGCGCGCGCGCGTCGAGGCGCATCGCCGGCAGGCCGCTGTCCAGCCAGTGCCGGACCTGGGCGTTGGTAGCGACCGAACACGACCCCGACAGCACCGCCCCTGTGCCACCAACGGCCGGCAGCGACGCCGCTTGTGCATCGCGCTGCAGCCAGCCGCGCTCGGCATAGGCCGCAGGCAGGCCCAGCGCGACACCCGAACCGGCGGTGATCAGCGGCGCGTCGGCGCAGGCCTGGCCCAATACGCGCAGGTCGGCGTCGGTCACGGCGTCGGCCACCACCAGCCGATGGCCTTGGCTGGCCAGGGCCTGCAGCTGCGCGCGGGTGGCATCGGCGCCTTGCCCGAGCACGTCGTACCGCAACAGGCCGACCTTGCCTTTGCACTGGGCTTGCAGCACGCGCACCAGGCAAGGGTCGGTCATCGGCGTCAGCGGGTGGTCGCGCATGCCCGAGTCGGACAACAGCTGGTCGCCGACGAACAGGTGGCCGCGGAACACGGTGCGCCCGTTCTCCGGGAAAGCCGGGCAGGCGATGGCCTGCGCTGCGCCCAGCGCGTCGAGCAGCGCCTCGGCCACCGGACCGATGTTGCCGGCCGGCGTGGAGTCGAAAGTCGAGCAGTACTTGAAGTAGATCTGGCGCGCGCCGGCGGCCTGCAGCCAGCGCAGCGCAGCCAGCGATTCGGCCACCGCCTGCGCCGCCGGCACGGTGCGCGACTTCAGCGCCACCACCACCGCATCGGCGTCGGGTGCGGCACCCGCCGGTAGCCCGATCACCTGCACCGTGCGCATGCCTTCGCGCACCAGCATGCTGGCCACGTCGGTGGCACCGGTAAAGTCGTCGGCGATGACTCCGAGGATCATGTGCCCTCCCCTTCGGTCCTGCCTTGCGGCAGCGTCAAGCCCGCAAGCAGGGCATAGAACTTGATCACCGCGCTGTCATCCTCGGCGCCATGGCCGGCGGCTGCCGTGGCCAGGTACAACTGGTGCGCCTGCGCCGCCAGCGGCAGCGGAAACTGCAGCTTCCTGGCCGCATCGAGCACGATGCCCAGGTCCTTGATGAAGATGTTGACGGCCGACAGCGGCGTGTAGTCACCGGCCAGGATGTGCGGCACGCGGTTCTGGAACATCCAGCTCATGCCGGCCGAGTTGCAGATCACCTCGTACAGCTGGTGCGGGTCGGCACCGGCGCGCAGGCCCAGTGCCATCGCTTCGCAGGCGGTGGCGATGTGCACGCCGGCCAGGTGCTGGTTGACCATCTTCACGGTCGAGCCCAATCCGGCGCGGTCACCCAGGCGGTAGACCTTGCCGGCGATGGCGTCGAGTGCAGGGCCGACTGCGTCAAAGGCTTCGGGCCGGCCTGAAGCCATCACCGTCATCTGGCCGTCGGCCGCTTTGCTGGCGCCGCCCGAGACCGGGCCGTCGATCAGGTGCAGGGCACGCTCGGCCAGGCGCGCCTCCCACAGCGGCGGCAGGCTGGGGTCGACCGTGGCCGATGCCACGACCACGCTGCCGGGCCTGAGCGATGCCGCCAGGCCGCCGGCGCCGAACAGCACGTCTTCGGTCTGACCGGCGGTGACCACCAGCAGCACGACCACGTCGCAGGCGGCGCCGAGTTCGCCGATGCTGGCGCTGGCACGTCCGCCTGCGGCCGCGAAGCGGTCGCGTGCGTCGGCACGGGCGTCGACACCCCAGGTGACGAATCCACGGCGATGCGCCGTCAACGCGGCGCCAAAGCCCATCGAGCCCAGGCCGACGACGCCGATCACCGGCCTCGGAATGGTTGGATCGCTCATGGTGAGGCTCGCTTCCTGCGCCCGGCGGGCGCGACCAGGGGAGGATTCGAATCGACCACGCCGCCGGCCACCAGGCGCGCCACGACCGGTCAGGCCGCCTTGACGGCGCGGTACTCGGAGAAGATGCCCAGCTCGACGTGCCGCTCGACGCGCTCGAAGCCTGCGCCACGCAGCGCCTCGAG
>JANOJJ010000401.1:0-2107 GCA_031408155.1 Rubrivivax sp. | reverse complement strand
GCCAAGGACAGCCTGCTCTACGTCGGTGACGGACGCAAGCCGTTCAAGGTGGCACACCTGTTCATGCTCCAGGGCAAGGAACTGGTCGAGGTGGGCAGGGCATTGCCGGGCGACATCGTCGCGGTGGCCAAGGTCGACGAGCTCCACTTCGACGCCGTGCTGCACGATGCGGCCGAAGACGACCACCTCCATCTGTTGCCGCTGGACTTTCCGCTCCCGGTGCACGGCCTGGCGATCGAACCCAAGCGCCATGGCGACGAGCAGCGCATGTGGGAAATCCTGGGCAAGCTGGTCGACGAGGATCCCTGCCTGAAGGTGGAGCATGTCGCCGCCACCAACGAGACCATCATCTACGGCCTGGGCGAACTGCACCTGCGCATGCTGCTCGAGCGGCTGCGGGATGTCTATCGCTTCGAGGTCAACACGCGTCCGCCGCGAATTGCCTACCGTGAGACCGTGACCGTGCCGGCCGAGGGCCACTATCGCCACAAGAAGCAGACCGGTGGCGCGGGGCAGTTCGGCGAGGTCTTCCTGCGCATCGAGCCGCTGGCGCGCGGTGCGGGTTTCGAGTTCGTCGACCAGGTCAAGGGCGGGACCATCCCGACGCAGTACATCCCCGCCGTCGAAAAGGGCGTGCGCGAGGTGCTGACCCAGGGCGCGGTGGCCGGCTATCCGGTAGTCGACGTGCGCGTCATCGTCTACGACGGCAAGCACCACAGCGTGGACAGCAAGGATATCGCCTTCGCCACCGCCGGCCGCAAGGCCTTCATGGACGCCATCCTGAAGGCCAGACCGAGCGTGCTCGAACCGATCGTGACGATCGACATCAGCGCGCCCGACCATTCGATGGGCGACATCACCGGCGACCTGTCGGCCAAGCGCGGCATGGTCACCGGCACCTCCAACCTGGCTGCCGGCACGGTACTGGTCAAGGGACAGGTTCCGATGTCCGAACTGTCCAACTACCAGTCGAGACTGAACGCGCTGACCGCAGGGCAGGGGCGCTACACGATCGCGCTGTCGCACTACGAAGCCGTGCCGCCCATGGTGCAGCAGCAGTTGACCGGTGCCTTCAAGGTCAAGGACGACGAATAGTCGTGCGCACGCGCGGGCCCCGACAGCCGGGGCCCGAAGCCGGCTCCGCCTGGCCGCGTTGTCCAGTAGAGCAAGTATGCCTACGCTCGAGCGCAATCCCTTGGCCCGCCCTTTTCGACCGGTCTGAGCAAGTCTGAGCTAGTCTGAGCCATTGCGGGGCGCAGGCAGGCTGGGTCGTGCGGCCAAGGCCTGAGTGAACGCAGCTTTATCATCGTGACCGATGACCACCAGCCCGCTCGACCTGTCGCAGACCCGTTTGGACAATGCGATGCTGCTGTTCGACGAGTTCGTGCGCCACACGGCCAAGCACGCCGACGCCGCCACCCTGCGCGGCCTGGAGGGCCGGTTCGCTGAGCGGGTGCAGATCCAGCCCAGCTACTGGAGCCAGATCAAGAGTCGTTCGCGGCAGATCGGCGAACGTCTGGCCCGCCAGTTCGAGTACCTCTGTCACAAGCCGCGCGGCTGGATGGACTTGCCGCATGACGGACCGGACCTGCCGGCCGAACCAGCCGCCGGCGTTGCCCTGGCGCTGGAAACCCAGCCGCGCGACGACGACGAACGCTTCATCATTGGCCTGGTGCTGACCTACTACCGGCGCCATCCGCAGCGCGCGCGCACGCGGCTGCTCGACCTGCTGGGTGAAGTGCTGGTGCCGGGCGCGGCACCCGATGCGGTGCCGGCCTCGCGCGGCCCGGCGGCACCGAAGACCGCTGCAGTGGACGACGGCAGCGATCTCTGGCGCCGCTCGAGCGGCGGCATCGCGCCGCTCAAGCAAAAAAAGTAGCGGCTCGCCATTGCGGTATGTCCGCGCTTGCGCATTGATAAGTTGTTCTTTATCATGAGCGCAAGTTTGTGATCACGCCTTGCCGCTGCGATCACGAGTCCGATCCACCCCCATGCGGAGTTCCATGTCATTGCCCATCCTGTCGTTGGCGCTCACCGGCGTGGTCGGTTGCGCCCCGGTCCCGATGGGGTTGGTCCGAGTTTCGTGCCCTGCAGACGCTGGCGTCAC
>JANOJJ010000091.1:0-8435 GCA_031408155.1 Rubrivivax sp. | reverse complement strand
TGTACGAAGGCCGCACCTCGGCGCAGTTGAACCGCATGGGCAGCGTGCACATGACGCGCGCCCAGTGGCGCCGATCCTGGCCGGCCTGGCTGCGCGGCACGGCGATCGGGTTCCCGTTCGGCACGCTGCCGGCCGGCGGCTCGGAGATCCCGACCTTTCTGAGCTACGCCACCGAGCGCAAGCTGAGCAAGCACCCCGAGGAGTTCGGCACCAGCGGCGCCATCGAAGGCGTGGCCGGGCCCGAGGCGGCCAACAATGCGGCCGTCACCGCCACCCTGGTACCCCTGCTGACCTTGGGCATCCCGACCTCGGTGACGGCGGCGATCCTGCTGTCTGCGCTGCAGAACTACGGCATCAACGCCGGGCCGCAGCTGTTCCAGACCTCGTCGACCCTGGTCTGGGCGCTGATCGCGTCGCTCTACATCGGCAATGTGATGCTGCTCGTACTGAACCTGCCGCTGGTGGGGATGTGGGTCAAGTTGCTGAAGATTCCGCGTCCGCCGCTGTACGCCGGCATCCTGATCTTTGCCACTGTCGGCGTGTACGGCATGCGGCAGAGCAGTTTCGACCTCTTCCTGATGTTCGGTATCGGGCTGATGGGCGTGCTGGCGCGGCGCCTGGACTTCCCGACCGCGCCGGTGATCGTCGGCATGATCCTGGGGCCGCTGGCCGAGGCGCAGATGCGCAACGCACTGTCGATCGGCGAAGGCCGCTGGAGCGTGTTCATCGAGCGGCCGATGTCTGCTGCCTTGCTCGCCGTGGTGCTTGCGGTGCTGGTGGTGCCACGCCTGCTGGCGGCGCTGCGGCGGCTGCGCGCTGCCGGCTGAGCGGATCAGTCGCGCGCGCCCAGCGCCAGGGCGCGCTGGCGCTGCGCGTCGTCGGCCAGGCGCGGCGCGCGCGTATCCCATCCCTGCAGGTGGCGCTCGGACAGGGTCGACAAGGCGCTGATCCACTCCGGAGCGTCGTTCAGGCAGGGCACGTAGCGGAAGTCCTGCCCGCCGGACTCGATGAAGGCGTGGTGCGCCTCGTGCGCGATTTCTTCCAGCGTCTCCAGGCAATCGGCGACGAAGCCCGGACACATCACGTCGACGCTGCGCACGCCCTGCGCGGCCAACGCGCGCAAGGTCGGCTCGGTGTAGGGCTGGAGCCACTTGGCCTTGCCGAAGCGGCTCTGGAACGTGACCAGCACCTGCTCGGGCGCCAGGCCCAGGCGTTCCCGCAACAGCCTTGCCGTCGCCTGGCATTGGCAGTGATAGGGGTCGCCCAGGTGCAGGCTGCGTTCGGGCACGCCGTGAAAGCTCAGCAGCAGCCGTTCGGCTGGTGCCTGCTGCTGCCAATGGCGTCGAACGCTGGCGGCCAGCGCGTCGATGTAGCCAGCGTCGTCGTGGTACTGCCCGACGCTGCGCAGCTCGGGCACCCAGCGCGCGCCCAGTGCCCAGCGATGAACGGCGTCGGCGACGCTGCCGGTGGTGGCGGCGGCGTATTGCGGGTACGCCGACAGCACCAGCACACGGGTGGCGCCGGCGGCGCGAAGCTCGTCGAGCACCTGGCCCATCGACGGGTTGCCGTAGCGCATCGCGTGGCGCACCTCGAGATGATGGCCGCGGGCCGCCAGCTCGGCGGCGAGCGCCTGGCCCTGGCGAGCGGTCCAGACCGCCAGCGGCGAGCCTTCAGGCAGCCAGACCGTGCGGTACTTGGCGGCCGACCTGGCCGGCCGCGTGCGCAGGATGATGCCGTGCAGGATCGGCAGCCACAACAGGCGCGGAATCTCGACCACGCGTGGATCGGCCAGAAACTCGGCCAGGTAGCGGCGCAGGGCAGATGCCGTCGGTTCGTCGGGCGTGCCGAGGTTGACCAGCAGCACGGCCGTGCGTGCCGGACTGCCGTGGTGATGCACGGGCTCAGGACGAAAAGTCATTCGGGGACGCGCCAGGCGACGCCTGAGACTCGTTCAATGGAAGGCGCGCCGAGGGTCCAGGTTGCCCGCTGCGGCCTGCGGCTGGGACTCAGTTGCGTGCACCACCTCGAAGCGCACGCAGGCGGCGCCGGGGTCGGAGGGTGACGCGCCCAGCCCCACGCTGCCACTGCCGTGCAGGGTGCAGCTGCCGCGGCGCAGGCTGACGATCTCGCCGTCGTTGAAGCGCACATAGGTGCCGTTGTAGCTGAGGTCGGTCAGCTGGAAGCTGCCGCTGTACCAGTCAATCCGGGCATGCGAGCGCGAGACGCGTGAGTCGTCGACGCAGAAGTTGACTTGCGGGCTGCGGCCGAGCACGACCGGCAATTGGGGGTTGTCGAACAGGAGGCTCGAGTCTTTCCAGGTCAGGCGCAGGCCGTGCGGTTCGCCGCTGATGGACACGTCGCCGAACTGCGTGACCGCGGCATCGCTGCTGCGGCGCTTGGCCAGCACGTGCACCTGCACCGGCTCGGCTCGGCCACGCAGGGCCAGCCGGTCCAGGCTGCGAAAACGTGCCTGCAGGTCGATCGGAAGGCCACGCAGCACCTCGACCGTGACCAGGGTCTCGTTGTCGCCGGCATGGTCGATCAGCCGTGCGGCCACATTCACGGCGTCGCCGAAGCAGTCGCCGCTCATCTCGACGACTTCTCCGCGCGCCATGCCGACCTGCAGGCGCAACGCACGCAGACCCGCCGAGGCGCCGCGTTCGCTGCCCTTCTGAACGATGGTCTCGAGCACCTCGTGCATCACGATCGCCGCCTCCAGCGCAGAGGCAGACTCGTCGAACGCCGCCATCAGACCGTCGCCCAGAGTCTTGATGACATGCCCGCCGCTGTCGGTCACCGGGCGTGACATGGCATTGATGCAATGCGTGACCACCGACGTGGCCTCGGCATTGCCCAGGGTCTCGAACAGCGATGTGCTGCCGCGCAGGTCGGCGAACAGTACAGTTCGCTCGGAAATGCGTGTCATGGGGCGAGTTTAATCGCCAAATCGGACACGGCAGCATGGGGCCGGCAAGCACGCGGGTCTTGACAAGCGCCTTGCTTGCCGAACGTCAAACAGCGCAAGGAGGTCTGGTTCGGGCTCGGCTCGGCTCGGTTCGGCTAGCTGCGTGGCGGATACTTGCCCAGCTTTCGCTGCAGCGTGCGTCGATGCATGTTGAGTGCACGCGCCGTGGCCGAGATGTTGTCGCCCTGCTCGGACAGCACACGCTGGATATGTTCCCATTCCAGCCGATCGACCGACAGCGGCTTTTCGGCCGGCGCCGCATCGAGGTTGGGCCGCTTGCAGTTGAACGCCTGCTTGACTTCGTCGGCGTTGGTCGGCTTGGTCAGGTATTGGGTGGCACCGAGCTTGATCGATTCGATCGCAGTGGCGATGCTGCCGTAGCCGGTCAGCACGACGATGATGGTGTGCTCGTCGGCGGCCTTGAGCCGCTCGACCAGTTTCAGGCCCGACATGTCGGGCAGGCGCAGATCGATCAGCGCGTATTCGGGCGCCGATTCGTCGATCATCTTGAGCGCTGTGGCGCCATCGTGCGCCGTGTCGACGGCGAAGCCACGATGTTCGAGCGCCTTGCTCATGACCTGGCAGAAGGTGCGGTCGTCGTCGGCCAGCAGCAAGGTGGGGCGTTCATTCAAGTGGGGGTCCATCGCGGATCAGTCCTCGTTGGGTTCGATCAGGATCGTGCTCAACGGCACATGAATGGCAGCCCTTGCGCCGCCTTCCGGATCGTTGCTCAATTCGAGCCGGCCCCCCAGGCGTTCGAGGGTGGCTGCACTGAGCATCAAGCCCAGCCCCATCCCGCCCGCCGGCCCTTTGGTTGTGCCGACCTGCTTGCCCAGTCGGCTCAGCATGTCGGCGGCGAATCCCGGTCCACGGTCCCGGACTTCGATCATCAATTCTGCGCCGGACCAGTCAGCGCGCACCTCGACGTGGAGGGGCGACGCCTGCGCCGCGTTGGTGACCAGGTTGGTGATCGCTTGGCGCAGCGTTTCTTCGGCGACGATGCGTGGCGGCGGCTTCAGTCGGTCGAGCGTAAGCATGATCGTGGCATCGGGATGCAGCGCCCGCGCCGCCTCGACGATAGACTGCACGAAGTGATCCAGCTTGGCGCCGACGACCGATTCAGCACGCCGCCGCCCGCCGGCGTCGACCATGCTGGAGATGACCTGTTTGCACGATCGGATCTGGTCTTCGATGAGCTGCAGATCGAGCACCAGCCTGGCGTTGTCGCGGTGTTGGCACTTCAGCTCGGAGACCACCACTGCGACCGTCGCCAGCGGTGAGCCGAGCTCGTGCGCGTAGCCTGCGGCCAGGGAACCGATAGCCACCACCGACTCGCTGCGCATCTGCGCATCGCGCGCATCGGCCAGCAAGCGCTGGTGGTGCAGGAACGTCACCCGCATGCGGTTGACGAAGAAGGCCAGCAGCGCGGCGGTGAACAGGTAATTCACCACCATGCCGTCTTCATGCAGCTGGTAGACCTCGGTCTCGCCGTTCGGGTGGTACAGCGGCACATGGTGCAGCCGCAAGAAGGCGTAGGCCACCATCGTCGACAGGGCGGTGATCCAGACCCAGCGGGCGCGCAGCGCCGATGCCACGATGGACATCGGCAGCAGATACAGCGGCGCGAACGGATTGGACGCGCCGCCGGTGAAATAGAGCATCGCGGTGAGCAGCAGGATGTCGAGATGCACCTGCGCGAACAGCTCCCCTGCGCTGACATGGGGCGTGCGCGACACCCGGATCCATGTCGCCGCCGCGAGCAGCGCTTCGATCACGAGCAGGATGTAGACCGGTGCCGGCGGCGCGTGGACGCCGTACTGTTGCGTGACGACCAGCAGGGTCAGTGCCTGTGCAGTGGGCGCGAAAAGGCGCAGGAAGGCCAGCAGCCGCAGCCCGTGCAAAGCGCCGTGGTCCTCTGAGTCCAGCGTCCCGCCGATGGCTCGGGACGGTGACGCTTGCTGGCGAACTGCTGTACCAAGATCCACGCCGTGCGCTCCAAAGATCCACCGCCCACCGACCCATCCGTAGCACGGCGTCGGAGCCACTGCACCAACAACCCAGGCTGCTCCGAGCCGGCTGCTGGCCGCCTGCGACTGTTTGCCGCAGTGCTGACTGTCGCAGGTGATATGCGGTCGAGGCATGAGCAAGATCAATCTCAGCGGGCTGCGTCAAGGCGCAGGCAGGTCGCTTTGATGGGCACCGCAAACCAACCCGCAAGCGTGGCAAGGGATTGAGTTGTCGAGCATTTCAGCCGCTGGCCTGGGCTCGACCGCTGTTGCCTGACGGCGTTGCCGGGCAGATCGCTGCTGCCGTTGCCGCGGCTCGACCCTGCGACAAAGCGCCGCGCGACAGTCCGTCGCATGTGGCAAATAGTCACATTTTGTTGAACTCGATAAGTTCCTACGATCGCTTCGTGTGCGGAATTGCACGCGCCGTGCGCCGATTCGCCAAGCGGCGAATTGATGCGCATCAGCGGTCAATTCCATCAGGAGGTCGCTCTGGAGGAGAACCCGCAAACGTGGGCCGTGGCGCATCGTCGACAGGGTCTGCCGTTATCGGTTCAACCCCGCAGCGGTTCGAGTTCGACTTGAACGGGGGACGGTGATGGACGACATTTCGAGTGCAGTACCCGACCGGCGGTCGGTGACGAGCGATGGCAGGCGACATCGGGCAATTGCCATGTTGCTGGCGGTCGCAGGGCTGGCAATGGTGGCTGCGGGGCAGGCGCAGGCAGCCATCACGTGCGAACGCACGGTGACGGCCAATGTCGTCGCCTTCGACAAACCGTTGATGTACAACCGCCTCGGCGCGGGCAACGTCAACGGCATGATGTTCGCGCTCAAGCGCGACGTCATCAACCGGACCACCCAGCTGCCGCTGACGGCGGGCGGGTCGGCATCGCCAGGAGATCTGGATCTGCGGCCGGACAAACGGCATCGCCCGCTGGTGTTGCGGGTGCGCGTCGGTGACTGCCTGACGGTCAACCTGACCAACCTGCTGACGGTGGTTGCCAATCCGATCAGCGTTCCGCCCAACCACATCACCCCGGCCGGCCAGATCTTCAACGTCAATAACGACGACCAGATCAAGGATCGCGCGGTCAGCTTCCACTCGTCCGGGCTCGAGTTGGTGGACAACATCAACAGCGACGGCAGCTGGGTCGGCGCCAACACCACCGACGGCTATGCCGCGCCGGCGGGTGGCACCAAGACCTACAAGCTGTATGCGCCCAAGGAAGGCGTCTTCGTCGTCACCGGCAGCGGTACGGTCGGCTCCGACCAGACCCAGGGCAACACGGCGAACGGTCTGTTCGGCCAGGTGATCGTGGAGCCCACCGGCGCCAAGATCTACCGCAGCCAGGTGCACGAAGAAGAGTTGCGCCTGGTGGCTGACGTCAACCGCAACGGCGTGCTCGACGCCGCCGAGAAGACGGCCAACGGCCAGCCCAAGCTGACCAACTACGATGCCATCTACCCGAGCGGAGTTCCGTGGTCGACCGAAGGCAAGGCCGGCCTGCCGATCCTGAACATGATGAAGTGCTCGACGGCGACGTCGTGCGAAATCGTGCATTCGGAGATCAATGCGATTGCTGCCGGCCCGAACGCCGATGGCACCTTCCCGGCCTCGACCTACCCGCTCGAAAGCAAGGGCAAGCGCAACCCGACGGTGCCCAACCGTCTGCAGCCGTTCCGCGACTTCGCATCGGTGTTCCACGACGAGACCACCAACGGCCAGGCCTTCCCGGGCTTCTTCAAGCAGGACCCGGTGTTCCGCTACGTGTTGGCGGGTGTGAAGGACGCCTTCATGATCAACTACGGATCCGGTGGTATCGGCTCCGAGATCATCGCCAACCGTCTCGGCGTCGGCCCGATGCACGACTGCCTGAACTGCGCCTACGAAGAGTTCTTCCTGACCTCGTTCACCGTGGGTGACCCCGCGCTGACGGTGGACGTGCCCGCCAACCTGGGCCTGGAGAACCTGCTTCCCGGCCAGGTACCGCCCCCCGGCACGCAAGGCCCGAAGGCCAACTACGTGATCGGTGCGGAAGACCCGTCGAACGTGCACCACAGCTACATCGGTGACTTCGTCAAGTTCCGCAACACGCACATCGGCAAGGAGCAGCACGTCTTCCACCTGCACAACCACCAGTGGTTGTTCAATCCGAACGACGACAACTCGAACTACCTCGACGCCCAGGGCATCGGCCCCGGCGCCGGCTACACCTACGAGATCAACCTCGGGGGCTCGGGCAACCGCAACAAGAGCACCGGTGACGCGATCTTCCATTGCCACTTCTACCCGCACTTCGCGCAGGGCATGTGGTACCACTGGCGCAACAACGACACGTTCGAGGCGGGCACGATCCTGAATGCCACCCCGGCGACGCTGGACGCGCAAGGCTTTGCCACCGCCACCGGCTATCACGCCACGGCGTGGGGCCTGGCCCAGGGCAAGCCGAAGGCTGGCTCGCGCGCCTATCCGGACAGCGAAATCGTTGCCGGCACGCCGATCCCGGCGCTGGTTCCGCTGCCTGGCAAGCCGATGCCGGTCACGCCGGGCCGCGTGACGACCAAGGTCAACCCGCTGATGGCCGTCACCAACCCGGCCAAGCCGGTGGGTTCGCTGTCGAAGATCATCGACCGCAATGTCCACCCCGGTTTCCCGTTCTTCGTGGCGGGCATGGAAGACATCGTCGGCCAACGCCCGCCGACCCCGTTGCTCGACATGCTGACCACGGCGCAAGCCACGGCACTGAAGAACTCAGGCAATGCGCTGTTCTCCGAGATCGTGCCCGCACAGGCCGACGGCTTCGACGGCGGCCTGCCGCGCCATGCCCTCAAGGGCCTGGCTGCTGGCGGCGTGGCCCACACCGTGACCACCCGGCTCGACTTCTCGAAAGAGCTCCTGAAGGCCGACGTGGTGTACTACCCCGAAGAAGGCACCGACCTCGAGAAGGTCGCAATGGCGTTCCACGCCCAGCGTTGCGTGCCGACCTTCAAGCCCGATGGCACGGCGGCCAGCTGTGTTGCCGACGCCGTGCGCGGCCAGAAGGGCGGCTTCATCCTCAACGGCTCCAAGCCGGTGGTGGGTGCGCCGTACCACAACCCCTGCATCGACGATGCCGGCAACGTGCTGAAGGCCGGTGTCGTGGGTCGCTTCTTCTCGGGCGAGTTGGAAACCACCAACCAGGCTTCGCTCAATACACGCGGCGCGAGCTTCTTCAACTCGGACAACCCCCGCGTCTACAAGGGCACCAACATGCAGTTCGATGCGGTGCTCAACAAGGTGGGCTACCACTACCCGCAACAGCGCATCGTCGCGCTGTGGCAGGACGTGGCGCCGGTGATCACCAAGGCCAAGCCGCCCGAGCCGCTCGTCATGCGATTGAACACCTTCGATTGCGCGGTCTACCACCACAGCAATCTGGTGCCCGAGTTCTATGAGATCGACGACTACCAGGTGCGCACGC
>JANOJJ010000057.1:0-19662 GCA_031408155.1 Rubrivivax sp. | reverse complement strand
CCATCACGAGCTCGAGCGCATCCTGCTCGCGCGCGCTCTCGGAGATGGTGGCGCCGGGAAACACCTGCAGCACGAGCTTGCGCATCCAGACCCGGATCTCGGGCAGATCTTCGAGCAGGAGGATGTTTTTCATCGGAGGTCGCAGGGGCAGCGGGTCATGCTATCGGCTTATCGGCATGCATCAGGCGCCCTCGAGGGCGCGATCGAGTGGAAGCGTGAGGCGTATCACGGTTCCGAAGCCGGGACCCGATTCGACCAGGCACTGGCCCTGCAACTGCTTGGCACGCTGCTTCATGGTGGCCATGCCATGGCCGCGGTCGAGCCGGCCGTCGTGCTCACCGGTGATGCCGGCGCCGTTGTCCTGCACCACCAGCTGGAAGTCGCCGTCGGCGACCTGGCAGCGCACCGAGCAGTACGACGCGCCGCTGTGCTTGATGATGTTGCTGGTGGCCTCGCGCAGGATGCGCGTGGTTTGCACGTAAGCCCGCGCCGACAGCGTCTGCGGCAGGTCGTCAGGCGCCGTCCACTCGGTCTCGATGCCGGCCTGGGCCAGGCGCGACACCACCTCGGCACGCCAGTCGCCCAACGCATCGGCCAGGCGCACCGGACGGCCGGTCAGTCCGCGCACCGACAGCCGCATCTCTTCCAGCGCCTCGCGCGCGAGCGTCGAGATGCGGTCCGACTCGCTGGTGTGCACGATGGTCAGCAGCTTGGCGCCCAGGTCGTCGTGCAGATCGGCAGCGATGCGCTTGCGTTCGCGCTCGGTCACCTGCTCGATCTTCAGCTCCGACAACTGGCGGAAATTGCGCTCGACCTCGGCCGTGGCTTCGCGCACGAGCTGCTCGAGCTGCGCCTTGCCTGCTTCAGCCTGCTGCAGCGCACGGCCATGCTGCTGCACCAGCCGCAGGCCGACCAGCACCAGCATCAGCGGCATCACCAGGTGCGCCACCTGGGCCACCAGTGGCGGCGTGGCCAGGCCTTGCGAGGCCACCTCGATCGCACCCGACAGCGCCACCACCGCGAGCAGCGCGCCCATCAACCAAAACGAGATCGTGCGCTCGCGCCACTGGCGGTGCAGGTAGAACGCTGCCGCTGCGAGCACCTGCAGCGCCAGCAGCCCGGTCCAGGCCTGGGCCATCGGGTAGAGCTGGTCGGCACCGCTGGCCAGCAGCGTCAGCGGCATCAGGACGGCTTGCAGCGGCAGGCCGCGGTCGATGAGCCGGTGGCGCCAGCGCGCGTAGCGCAGCAGGAACTGCACCGCAGCCCAGCTGACGAGCGGCAGCAACGCGCACAGCAGCAACTCGGCGTCGGGCTGCGGCAGTGGCCATTCGCGCAGCCACAGCCGTGCGTCGAGCAAGGCCCAGCCGACCGACAGCGCGCCGAAGTAGGCGAGCTGGCTTTGGCGGCGATTGAAGAAGCCCAGCACGAACATGAACCCGCCCATCAGCAGCAGCGTCGCGCCCAGCGCCTGCGGCAAGGTGACCTTGATCATGGTCTGCCAGCGCTGGCGTGCCTGCTGCACCTGCAGCGGACCGATCGTCAACGTCGACAGGGCCGCCGCCCGCTGGCGCGACCCGACCTGGCCGAGCCGGTGGCCCACCACCTTGAGGTCCAGCAGATTGCGACCCGGCTGCAGCAGCGCCGATGGCAGCACGATCAGTTGCGGGTGATTGCAGTCTAGGGTGTAGGGCTCGGTCAGGCGGCCTCCGCTGTGCACCAGGTGGCCGTTGAGTTGCACCTCCAGCGTGGCGCAGACATGCGGGACCTGCAATGCGAGCAGGGTTTCGGCGCCGATCGGTGGCGCCGCGACGAAGGTCACGCGGTACCACACAGGGCCGGTCGATGCCGGCCGTGAGCGCGACCAGTCGTCAGGCAGCGCCAGCGTGCGCGCCGCTGCGCTGGCTGGAAATCGCGCGCCTGCGCCTTCGGCGCTGAGCGCGCTGTCGACGTGCACCACCTGGGCCAGGGCCTGGCCAGCGGCCCCGAGCCAAAGCAACAGCGCCAGGCAGCGCAGCAGCGCGTGCGCCAAGTCGCCGGCGGGTCGAGGTCGGGCCGTGTTCGGTGGTGCAGTCAAGCGGATGAATCGGAGGCGCGGTGGCATGTCGAGCGGGCATTGTCGCGCGCCACCGATGGCTGCCTGCACTGCCACAATGCCGACTTGTTCCGCCCGCGCGGCCCTGCTGCCGCAACCCACCCATCGTGATCCGCCGACACACGCTTTCGGGTGCCGACAACCGCCGCCTGGCCCACCTGTGCGGTCCGCTGGACGAGCATCTGCGCCGCATCGAAGTCGCGCTCGGCGTGTTGCTCACGCGCCGTCAACACCAGTTCCGCATCGACGGTCCGCGGCTGGCGGTGGAACGCGCTGCGCTGGTGCTGGATGCGCTGTACGTTCAGGGCCAGGCGCCGATCAGCGAGCAACAACTCGAGCAGGCGCTCGAGCTGGAGGCGCCGGTGGCGCGCAAGACGGGCCAGGCGGTGGACCCTGCCGAGGCTGGCGACAACGCCCCGATCGTGCTGCACACGCGGCACGCCGAGCTGACCGGGCGCACGCCCAACCAGCTCGGGTACCTGCGCCAGATGCTGGCCCACGACATCACGTTCGGCATCGGCCCGGCCGGTACCGGCAAGACCTTTCTGGCGGTGGCCTGTGCGGTCGATTCGCTCGAGCGCCAAGGCGTGCAGCGCATCGTGCTGACGCGGCCGGCGGTCGAGGCCGGCGAGCGGCTCGGTTTTCTGCCCGGCGACCTGGCGCAGAAGGTCGACCCCTACTTGCGCCCGCTGTACGACGCGCTGTACGACCTGATGGGCTTCGACCGCGTCAGCCGCGCCTTCGAGAAGGGGCTGATCGAGATCGCGCCGCTGGCCTTCATGCGCGGGCGCACGCTCAACCACGCCTTCGTGATCCTGGACGAGGCGCAGAACAGCACGCGTGAGCAGATGAAGATGTTCCTTACCCGCATCGGCTTCGGCAGCAAGTGCGTGGTCACCGGTGACACCAGTCAGGTCGACCTGCCCAAGGGCACCGAGAGCGGGCTGGTCGATGCCGAGCAGGTGCTGGCGCGTGTGGCCGGCATCGGCTTCACGCACTTCACGGCGGCCGACGTGGTGCGCCACCCGCTGGTAGCGCGCATCGTCGAAGCCTACGACGCTGATCGGGCGCGCTCGGCGTCGGCCCCTGCGCCGCGCCGCGCCGCGGGGTGACCGTGGCCAGGCCGGCCTTGCAGCTGTCGCTCCAGTTCGCCGATGCGACGCACCGCGCGGATCTGCCGCGCCACCACGTGCAGCGCTGGCTGCGCGCGGCCCTCGATGCGCCAGCCCAGGTCGCGGTGCGCATCGTCGGCGAGGATGAGGGCCGAAGCCTGAACCGCGACTGGCGCGGCAAGGACTACGCCACCAACGTGCTGACCTTCGACTACGAGCGCGAGCCGCTGGTGCTGGCCGACCTGGTGCTGTGCGCACCGGTCGTCGAACGCGAGGCGCGGGCCGAAGGCAAGACGGTCGAGGCGCACTACGCCCATCTGCTGCTGCATGGCATGCTGCATGCCCAGGGCTGGGATCATCGACGCGCCGCCGACGCGCGGCGCATGGAAACCCGCGAGACCGTCATCCTGCGCGCACTCGGGTTCGCCGATCCCTACCGGCACCCGCCGCGCCGCTGACCCGCCCGCGGCAGCACCGGAGCGACCCCATGGCCAGCCTGCGCCCGAGCAACCGGCTGCCGCTGCAGCGGCTGGCCCGTTGGCTGCTGGCGCTGCTGTTCGCTGCCGCGCTGCAGGCGGCCGCGGCCGCGCTCGAACCTCGGCAGCAGGTCATGCTCGACCAGGCCGTGATGGACCACGCCGAGGGTCGGCTGCCGGTCGCGCGCCGCGCCTTCGAGTCGCTGGCCCGGCGCGGCGTGCCGGCGGCGGCCTACAACCTGGGCGTGATGCACCTCGAAGGGCAACTGCCCGATGCCAACCTTGAACGGCGCCAGGTCGCGCATGTTTTTGCCGTACCGCCAGCGCAGCGACCAGCGCGGGCACGAAGCCGATCGCGTAGAAGCCCTTCTCGGCGGCCGCCATCCTCGCGTTCCAGCGCCCCCCCAGGGAGGTCACGGAGCCGATGATCAGGGCGGCCCAGGAGGCGCCGACAAAGGCGCGGTCCTCCGAGGTGGGCTACAGCACCACCTTGACCATCGGGTGCGTGCTCAGCGTGCGGTACAGCTCGTCGAGCTGCTCGCGGCTGGTGGCGGTGACGGTGATCGTGACGCCCAGGTAGCGGCCACCCTTGCTCGGGCGGGTCTCGACCGTCGTGGCATCGAAAACGGGGTCGAACCGGCGCGCGATGGCGACGATGGCGTCAAGGGTGCCCTCGGTCTGCACGCCCATGACCTTGATCGGGAAGGCGCTGGGATACGGGATCAGGCTTTGTTCGGGCGGGATGGCGGGCATAACGCGCAGGGTTTGGACGTCGATCAGGTCGACATCGTTTTCTTGGCCGCCTGGTAGGCCTCGTGCAGCCGCGCATAGACCGGGCCCGGCTTGCCGCGCAGCGCGCCGTGACCGACGCTTTGGCCGTCGATGTGCGTCACCGCCAGCACCTCCTTGGTCGCCGAGCTCAGCAGCACCTCGTCGGCGGCCAGCACGTCGGCTTCGGAGATCGGACGCAGGTTGTAGGCGATGCCGATGTCCGCGCAGAGTTCACGCAGCAGTTCGACCCGGATGCCCTCGAGCAGATGCTCGCTCTTGGGTGGACCCAGCAGCGCGCCTTCGTGCACGATCCAGACGTTGCTGGACGACGCCTCGGTGAGCCAGCCGTCGCGCAACAGGATGGTCTCCACCGCCCCATGATCGGCTGACATCTGGCGCGCCAGCACGTTGCCCAGCAGGCTGGTGCTCTTGATGTCGCCGCGTTCCCAGCGAAAGTCGCGCGCAGTGATGCAGGCCACGCCATGGTGCCGCTGCTCAGCGCTGGCAGCCTTGAGCGGGTTGCACATCATGAAGACCGTGGGCGTGATGCCTTCGGGCATCGCATGGTCGCGTGGCGCCACGCCGCGCGTGACCTGGATGTAGACCACCTGGTCTTCGACGCCGGTCCGGTCGGCCAGCGCGGCGACCAGGGTGCGGCAGCGTTCGAGCCACTGCTCGGGTGTGTGCGGGTTCGTGATGCGAATCTTGCCCAGGCCACGCTGCAGGCGCGCCATGTGCTCGTCGAAGCGGAACAGGCGCCGGCCATAGACCGGCGTCACCTCGTAGACACCATCGCCGAAGGTGAAGCCGCGGTCGAGCACACTGACCTTGGCCTGCGCCAGCGGGAGGTACTCGCCGTTGAGGTAACACAGCTTGTCGTTCATGACGGCTTCTCGGGGTGACGGATCATTCTGGCACAGGGGGGCAGCGTCACGCTCCGCGGCGCAGCACACGGCCGGCGTGTGGTTCGACCATCTCGCCGCCGTACACCGCCAGCAGCTCATGCATGGTCGGTCCCGCCGCGGCCGAGGACTACTTGATCCATAGGCGGATCGCGTCCCAGGCGCGGCCGAAGATGCCGGCCAGTTCGACCGGCTCGAGCACCGTCACCGGCACCTCGGCCAGCAGCGTGCCGCTGCTGCTGCTGACCTTGAGCGTGCCCACACGCTGGCCGCCCGTCAGCGGGGCCACCAGCGGGTCGGTGCGTTCGAGCACGGTCTTGAGGCGCTCGCCTTCGCCCTTGGGCACGGTGACCTGGATCACGCCCAGCGTGCCCAGGCGTGCGCTGGCCGCCTTGCCCTTCCACACCGGCACCACGCTGATCTCCTTGCCGGCTTCGAACAGGCGCACCGTGTCCCAGGCCACCCAGCCCCAGTTGAGCAGCTTCTGGCTTTCGGCGGCGCGCGCCTCGCGCGAGGCGGTGCCCAGCACCACCGACAGCAGCCGCCGCTTGCCGCCGGGCAGGTCGCGCACGGCGCTGGTGACCAGGCAATAACCGGCGGCTTCGGTATACCCGGTCTTCATGCCATCGACCGCGGGATCGCGGCCGAGCAGCAGGTTGCGATTGTCCTGCTTGATATTGTTGAACGTGTACTGGCGCAGCGAGTACATCGAATAGAAGGTCGGGTGCTCGATGATGATCCTGCCGGCGATGGTGGCCACGTCGCGCGCGCTGCTGTGGTGCCCGGGTTCGCTCAGTCCGGTCACGTTCTTGAACTGCGTGTTCTTCAGGCCCCAGGCCTGGGCCTGGCGGTTCATCATCTCGACGAACTTGTCCAGGCTTCCGGCCACACCTTCGGCCAGCGCCACCGATGCGTCGTTGCCACTTTGCACGACCATGCCCTTGAGCAGTTCGTCGACCCTGGGGCGCATCGTGGTGTCGATGAACATCAGCGAGCCGCCGCCCTTGCGCTCGGCCCAGGCGCGCTGCGACACCGTCAGCTCCTGCTCCAGGCTGAGCTTCTTGTCACGCACCGCATTGAACACCAGGTAGGCCGTCATCAGCTTGGTCAGCGACGCCGGGTCGGCCTGCGCGTCGGCATCGCGCGTGGCCAGCACCTGCTGACTGCCGAGGTCGAGCAGGATGTACTGCCGGGCCGCGATGTCGGGCGGTTGCGGCAGCTGGGCCTGCGCGGGCAAGACCAGGCTCAGCACAAGGGTCAGGCAGGCGGAAAGTTGGATTCGCATCGGGGCTCGTTGAAGGACTCGGTGGGTGACGTGGAAGGCTCGTCTGGCAAGCCGGCGCCGCAGGCGCTACGGGGGGTCAAAACCCTCCGACGATGAGTTGCTTGAGCAGCGCGAGCTGCCCGTGGAAGAAGTGGCCGGTGGCCGGCACCACCGTGACCGGCAGCACCTGAGGCCGCGCCCAGTCGAGCACGGCGGCCAGCGGTACCACGTCGTCGGCCTCGCCGTGGATCACGATCGTGTCCTGCGGCACCGCTGCGGCCTCGAAATTCTGCACCGCCGGGCCGACCAGCACCAGGCGGGCGGCCTTGGCGCCGGCAGGCAGCCTTGCCGCCGCCTGCGTGATGACGCAGGCGCCGAACGAGAAACCGCCCAACGCCAGCGGCAGTGCGGGGTCGCGCAACTGTTCGATCACCGCGAGCGCGTCGTCGATCTCGCCCACGCCGTGGTCCCAGTGGCCAGCCGAGGCCCCGACGCCGCGGAAGTTGAAGCGTATGGCGCGCCAGCCCAGCTGCACGAATGCGCGCGCCAGCGTCAGCACGACCTTGTTGTCCAGCGTGCCGCCATGCTGCGGGTGCGGGTGGCACAGCACGACCACGCCGCGACCTGCGCTGCCGGCCTTGGGTTCGTCGAGCGCGCATTCGATCGGGCCTGCAGGGCCCGTGATCTGCAGTCGCTGGGTGGCCGAGTTCATCGTCCGACGTTCGGCGCCAGCAGCAAGCGCTCGACCACCCGGCCGTTCTTCAGGTGGGACTCGACGATCTCGTCGACATCGTCGTGGTCGACGTAGGTGTACCAGGTCTCGTCGGGGTAGACCACCGCCACCGGCCCGCCGGCGCAGCGGTCCAGGCAACCGGCCTTGTTGACGCGCACGCCGCCCGGGCCGGCCAGGCCAGCGGACTTGATCAGTCCCTTGCAGTGGTCGAACGCCGCCTGTGCGTCATGTTGCGCGCAGCAGGCCTCGGCGTTCTTGCGTTCATTCAGGCAGAAGAAGATGTGGTGCTGGTAGTAGCTCATGCGCCGATTCTAGGAAGTGCTGTCGCGCTGCGAGAGCCGGCTGAGTAACCAGACGATGGCGCCGAAGGGCCACAGCCAGCCGACCCATTGCGCCAGCCCGTGGAAGCGCACGAAGCGGCCCTGCTCCCAGGCCTGCAGGTTCTGCGCGAAGTACGGGTCGGTCGGTGCCTGCGAGACCAGTACCACCAGCGCCGACAGTGCCATCAGCGCCAGCCCCAGGACCAGGCGCTGAGGCAGCAGCACCAGGGTCAGCGCTGCCAGCGCAGCGGCGGCCGCGCCCGCGCCGGCGGCCGGTGTCAGCCAGGCCCAGGCATGGTCCGGACCGAAGTTGAGCAGGGTCGACACGGTCATGCCCACGAAGCCCAGCGTCAGCGCGCCAGCGGCCATCACCACGCGGTGCAGTCCGGGCCGCGTCAGCGCATAGGCCAGCAGGATGGGCGACAACAAGCCCAGCATCGAGGCCACGCGCTCGGTCAGGTGGCTCAGCGGCTGCAGCGCCGGAGGCGCCGACAGGGCGGCGGCCAGGCTTTCGGCCCAGGGTACGTCTTCCAGCAGGTCGAGCGTGACCTCGCGCAAGCGCTCGCCGATCTGGCCCAGGCCCCACGGCAGCGGCGTGGGGAAGAGCAGGCCCACCGGCCACAACGTCAGCAAGGCCAGGCCGCCGGCACTCTGGCGCATGAACCAGCGCTGGCGCAGCCGCTGCCAGCGCTCCAGCCAGCCCAGGGCATGCATCGCGGCCGCCAGCAAGGCGCCGGCCAGCGCGCCCAGCGTGTTCATCAACCAGTCCTTCAGCGAAGGGTGGCGATTGGGCAGCAGGTGCTGCGCCAACTCGGCCAGGTACGACAGGGTCGCCGCGGCCAGCACGGTCAGCAGCAGGGCCGGGACGGCGCGCAAGCCGCTGCGCACCGCGGCGATGAACAACAGCAGCCCCAGCGGCAGGTAGCCCACGAAGTTGAAGGCCTCGTCCAGCGGGGTCAGCCAGGGCGGCCAGGGCAGCACCAGCAAGGCCATCGCGCTGCTGCCCGCGGGCCAGCGCCAACCGCTGAACGGATACAGGCTCGCATACAGCACCAGCGCCGCCATCGCCAGCGCCAGCGGGGTAGCCGAACTGCGATGGCGTGGCGTCACGGCAGCCGATTCAGAACGGCTTGACCACCACCAGCAGCACGATGGCGGTGAACAGCAGCACGGTCACTTCGTTGAAGACGCGGTACCACTTGTGGCTGCGCGTGTTGGCCAGGTGTTCGAAGTCGCGCAGCAGGCGGCGGCACATGTGCTGGTAGCCGATCACGCCCGCCACCAGCAACAGCTTGGCGTGCATCCAGCCCTGGTCCTTGCCGAGGCCCACGCCATAGACCAGCCACAGCACCAGCCCCAAGGCCAGCGCCAGCACCATCAGGAGGTTGGAAAAACGGTACAGCTTGCGTGCCATCAGCAGCAGACGCTCACGCTCGGCGTGGCTGTCGGGGGCCACCATCGCGAGGTTAACGAAGATGCGCGGCAGGTAGAAGAGGCCGGCGAACCAACTCGCAACGAAGACGATGTGAAACGCCTTCACCCAGAGATACGAGTTTCCCATCGGCGAATTATCGGTCGCCGGAAAAAAAGAGGCCCCGACGCGGGGCCGGGGCCGGCAAGCCTTATCGCTGTCATCACGGTAAGGCACCTGCTCAGGGAGGAAAAGCAGGGAACGACAGCCTCGCGGCTATCATTCAAAATCGACTTTAGCAGACGTCAAGGGCGCGCGCCATGGGATTGATGCTGATCCCCGACCGCCCCGCATCGCGTGCCGGCCCTGCATGGGCAGGGCATGGTCCGCTTGATCAACAGCCGCCCTGGAGTGCTCGCCGTGCAACCCCCTGCCCCGTATCCGGCCAACCGGCCCCGCCGCTTGCGCCGCGACGCCTTCACGCGCGCCCTGGTGCGCGAGAACAACCTGTCCGCCAGCGACCTGATCCTGCCCGTGTTCCTGCTCGACGGCCACGGCTTGGTGCAGGACGTGGCCAGCATGCCTGGCGTGCAGCGGCGCAGCCTGGACCGGCTGTATGCGGTGGCCGAAGACTGCGTCAAGCTGGGCATTCCGGTGCTGGCGCTGTTCCCGGTGCTCGAGCTGGCGCTCAAGACAGCCGACGGCCGCGAGGCCACCAACCCCGAAGGCCTGGTGCCGCGTGCGGTGCGCGAGCTGAAGAAGCGCTTCCCCGAGCTCGGGCTGCTGACCGATGTCGCGCTCGACCCGTTCACCACCCACGGCCAGGACGGGCTGCTCGACGACAACGGCTACATCCTCAACGACGAGACCGTGGCCGTGCTGCAGCAGCAGGCGCTGGTGCAGGCCCAGGCCGGGGTCGACATCGTGGCGCCGAGCGACATGATGGACGGCCGCATCGGTGCCATCCGCAGCGCGTTGGAAGGCGAGCGCCTGATCCACACCCGCATCATGGCCTACAGCGCCAAGTACGCCAGCGCCTTCTACGGCCCCTTCCGCGACGCCGTCGGCAGCAGCGGCAACCTGGGCAAGAGCAACAAGAAGGTCTACCAGATGGACCCCGGCAACAGCGACGAGGCGTTGCGTGAAGTGGCGCTCGACCTGGCCGAAGGCGCCGACATGGTGATGGTCAAGCCCGGCATGCCCTACCTCGACATCGTGCGCCGGGTGAAGGACGAGTTCCGCGTGCCGACCTTCGCCTACCAGGTCAGCGGTGAATACGCGATGCTCGAGGCGGCGGCGGCCAACGGCTGGCTCGATCGCGACCTGGTGATGATGGAGGCGCTGCTGGCCTTCAAGCGCGCCGGCGCCGACGGCGTGCTGACCTACTTCGCGCTCGACGCTGCGCGAGCGCTGCGCGCGGCCTGTTGCGATTCTTCCACGTCGGGGCAGACTAGTTCGTCGAGCTCGACGAACTGCCCGCTGCAATGCCGCTCGGCGGCTTCCTGTGGGTGGCCAGCGGGCGGCGCGAATTCGAGGCCCGCAACGCCGATCTGCAGGCTGCGCTGCAGCGCTGGACCGGAGGCCAACTGGTCGACCTGCACCTGTCCGACCTGCTGAACAACCAGCTGCCCAGCCACTTCGACGACACGTCGTGGTACGACCTGCTGGTCTTTCGCCGCCTGGCCGCCAGCGCCGGCAGCCAGGCGCTGATCGACGACGATACGCAGGGCACGCCGGCCGATGCGCGCAAGGCACTGGAATCGATCGACACCAGTCCGCTCGGCTTTGCGGTCTTCGATCGCGTCCTGCTCAGCGTGCATCCGGCCGATTGCGCCGTGCGCGACCACTTTGCCCAGCGCCTGCAGGGCATGGTCACGGGGCAGGAACAACGCGGTGCCGCGCGGCTGCCCGCCAGCCCGGCCGATCTGATGCTGCGCATGGTCAACCACATCGTCGACAGCTACCTCGACTTGCGGCGGCTGCTGACGCGCCACCTGGGAACCCTGCAGCACCAACTGCTCGACCCGAAGAGCCGCTTCCACGACTGGCGCGTGCTGCTCGACGCGCGCAACACGCTGCATCTGCTGGAAGACCTGTGCGAGGACCAGCGCAGCGCGGTGCAGGAGTGGATCGACGCGCTCGACGAATGGCCAGCCGAAGCCGACGCCGACAAACGGCGCGAGCGCGAACTGCTGCGCGTGCGCTCGCGCGACGTGCTCGAGCACGTCGAGCGCGTGCTGTCGCACGTCGGCCGGCTCGAGCAGTCGGCCGAGACGGCGGTACAGATGCACTTCTCGGCGCTGAGCCACCGCACCAGCGACATCATGCGCACGCTGACCGTGCTGACCGCGGTCTTCCTGCCGCTGAACCTGATCACCGGCTTCTTCGGCATGAACTTCGATGCCCTGCCGCTGATCCATTCGGCCACCGGCATCTGGGTCGCCGGCGGGCTGATGCTGCTGGTCTTCGTCGGGCTGTTCGGCTTCTTCTGGCGCAAGCGATACCTCGGCACGCAGCGGCGATGAGTCGGCCCAAGGCGGCTGCCCGGACGGCTGGTGCTGCGCTGCGGGTGGCGCCGTCGACGGGTTTGATCGCCGGGCCCGCCGCGACCGCCGCCGTGCATCGCGCCGCTGGCGCGGGCCCTCGTGTGCTACCCGAGCAGCAGACGGTACGACCAGATCCCGGCAACACCGATCTGAAGCGCAAAGGCCAAGAACCGCAGCGTGACGGCGCCGGGGCTCGTCGAGGCGAGGTGGATCGTCGACTGGGCGATGCGGGCTGCCAGCAACACGAAGGCCAGGTCGTCGGTGACCGCCGCGCGACCGCTGGCCAGCGCAACGAGCATCAGTCCACCGAAGATCGGCAGGCCTTCCACGCAGTTGGCATGGGCCCGCGCCAGCCGTTGCATGAAGGGCGAGAGGTTGGCGTTGTCGGGCACGAAGCCATTGGCCGGCACTTCCTTGCCGAGCACCATCTTCGAGCGAATGGCCTCCATCACCACGAGCAGGGCCAGTGCCCAGGCGATGAAACCGGTGAGTGCGATGGCGGTGGGGGTGGTCATGGGCGCCGTCCTGGGAAAGCGACCGATTCTGCCGTCGCGAGGTCGATCGGAACTCGCGCCAGCGCTGCGCACCTGCTTGCGCCAGAAGCTCGGCGTGAACAGGTCCAAACGCTCTCGCCGACGCGGCCGGCGCCCAGGATCAGGACCTTCTTGATGGAGGATCGTTCGGCGCTGCGGCCCATACCCCGGGGTACAGCTGCGCCAGCGTACAGCTCGTGCAGCGTGCCAGCAACGGCTGCAAGGCAGAGGCCAGGTCGTCGATCGCGGCCGGGCCGGCAGCTGCCTCGGCGCGACGGTCCCACAGCGCCTGCAAGGCTGCGCACTCAGGGGCCAGCACGGCGTCGACCACCGCGGCCCAGTGTGCCGGTGCTTCGCCCTCGGCCCAGTCGCCGCGGCCGCGACCGAAATGCGCTACCGCCAGGTAGCGCAGCAGCGCCGTCTGCACCAGCCCTTGAAGGGCGTCCGCCGACAGGCTGACCCAGCTGCTGTGCGTGCCGCGCACGACGTTGAGCGCGCGCGCAGCGCCGGCCGCGCCGAAGGCACCGAGCAGCCCGCCGGCGATCAGTCCGCCACCCAATGTCAGCCCGCCGGCCGCCAGGTCGGCGGCCAGCCCGCCCAGGGCGCCGCTGAGCAGTCCGCCGACCCAGGCTGCGCGCCCTTCGGCCAGCTTCACGCGCGGCTGGAACAAGCCGGCTACACGCTGCAGCACGACCGGTCCGGCTTCACCGGTCAGGCCATGCAGCCGCAGCAGCGCGTTGGTGCCTTGACGAAGTTCGTCGTCGAGCCGCACCGCCAGTTGGCGTTGCGCGGCGTCCACAGCGCGCTTGCTCTCGGCGCCCAGGCCGAGGGCCGAACCGATCTGGCGCAGGGCGTCGAATGCGCCGCCGCCGTGCTCATCCAGTGGCTGGCGTGCCAGGGCTAGCGTGGCCAGGCTGCGCGCCAGCGCCTGCATGGAGGCGTCGAACACCTGCAGCCGTTGCCGTGCCCAGGCGGCGTGCAGCCGGTCCATCGGCTGCTGCCGATCGGGCGGCAGGGCGGATCGAACCGCCCGCCACAGCGCTTCTTCCTGCACCCAACAACGGGCAAAGGCGTCCAGTGGCAGCACGGCGCGCACCAGTGGCCAGGTGCGCAGGTGCTCGACCCAGGTCTGCAGCTCGGCGGCTTCGATCGCCGCCGGTCGCGGCGGGCCGAGCTGGTTCAGCAGCACCAGCACCGGCTTGCCGACCCAGGCCAGCAGCTCCATCTCGGCGGCCACGTAGCCGGCCCCCGTCGGCGACTCGGCGGCATAGACGAGGTACAGCAGCAGGTCGCTGCGCTCGCGCACGTGGCGCAGCAACTGCTGGCTGGCCCAGAACGGTCGGTCACGCCAGCGGTCCCACAGCTGCGCCAACAACCAGCCGATCGGGTTGGACGTCTGGCGCAGCCGCCGCACCAGCCGCACGCTGTCGCCGAAGCCGGGGGTGTCCCACAGCTTCAGTTCAGTGCCGTCTTCGGCACGCAACAAAAGGTGTTCGTCGGCGAACTCGGTCACGTGCGGCGCGTCGCGCACCTCACCAACTTCACGCGCCAGTAGCGTGCGCGCCAGCGTCGTCTTGCCGACGTTGGTGTGCGAGACCAGGCTGAGGGAGATCGAGTCGGGCATCGGGATAGGGGCCGATCATCGCCGACCGGACCCTCCCACACCACCCGACATGCGGGTCGGCAGCGGGTCGTTCGAGAAGTCGGGGGTCATGAGCACCGCCCCGCGGCGGTCCAGGAAAGTGGCAAAACCATACGCCCTCGTGACAGCTGAGGCAGTCTGCGTTTTGATCTTGCACCTCCAACCGTGCGCCGATGCCGGGCGCACATGAAAAACGGCCCCGCAGGGCCGTTGTCTCGCGCTTGACAGGTTCAGCCGGTACTGGCATCGATGCGCTTGACCGATTGATGGTGGTGGTCCTGCACGCGATCCTTGTGGCGCATGACCTGGCGGTCGAGCTTATCCATCAACTGGTCGATCGACGCATACATGTCCTCGCTGGCCTGCTCGATGAAGATATCGCGGCCCTTGACGTGCAACGTGACCTCGGCGCGATGCCTTCGTTCCTTCTCCTTCTTCTTTTCGACCGTCAGCAGCACGTTGACATCCACCACCTGATCGAAGTGGCGCGTCACGCGGTCAAGCTTGGTGAGCACGTACTCCCGCAGTGCGGGTGTGACTTCGAGGTGGTGTCCGCTGATCGTCAAGTTCATCAAAGCCTCCTAGTCGAGGGGTGGGGGAATCGCAATGTGGGGAGATGTCGAATCGGGGGGGACGGGAAACGCGACCGGGGTAGCGGCGCGAGCGCGAGCGCGAATCGGAAGGGGCATCGGCGCGGGTCCGACAAACCCAGTGTGCACCCGTTGACAGGCCCTGGCAAGCCATGTCCAGCGAACGAAAAGGGCACGCTTCGTGCGGGTTCTCCGGGCTTGGCAGGTCATCGGCAGGCCGCCCTGGGCGGTGCTGACCAACGCCGGGCTGCGGGGTCGCTCAGGCTGCGCAAAAACGCCAGCAGGTCGGCGCGTTCGTCCGCGCCGAGGTGCAGCGGCTCGAGGATGCGCTCGCCGTCGGCGTGCAGCCGGTCGAGATCGAGTTCGGAGTAGTGGCGCAACACGCCCGCCAGGGTGGCGATGCGGCCGTCGTGCAGGTAAGGCGCGGTCAGCGCCACATTGCGCAGCGAGGGCACCTTGAACTCGCCGAAGTTGCGCGGTTGCAGATGCACGTGGCGTGTCTTGGTGGCGTCGTCGCCGGGATCGTCGGCCAGCGGCGACAGCAGGTTGTAGCGGCTGCGCAGCAAGGCCTGGATGCCCGCGTAGCGGCCGGCGTCGACTTCGCCCGGGCGCACGAAGAAGCCCGCGCCGATGTCGGCGAACTCGCCGTTCGACAGACGCGGCCCGCCATGGCACAGGTGGCAGCGGCCACGGCCGACGAACAGACGCAGCCCGCGCCGGGCGGCCGCCGGGTAGCGCGCCGCCGTTCGTGCGTCGCCGCTGGCGAGCGCATCGCGAAAGCGGTCGAACGGCGTCGGCGCCGACACCAGACTGCCGACGAACGCGCCCAGGGCCTTGGCGGAGAGCACCAGCAGCGCCTCGTCATCATCGGCTGGCGGCACCTGCCCGAAGCTGCGCTGCCAGTGGCAGGCCAGCTCGGCGTCGGCGCTGACCAAACGCCGCACATGGGCTGCGCTGCTGGCCAGTTCGCGGCCGTCGAGCAGCGGCCGCAGCGACTGTGACCACAGGCTGTCGGCAGCCCCGTCCCAGCCCCACCAGCGCTCGTGCGCGGCGTTCCACAACGAGGGCGCATTGCGCTCCAGCGCCACCCGGCCGTGCGAGCGCGCCCGGCCATCGGCAAAGGCCTGCCGTGGCAGGTGGCAGCTGACGCAGGCCAGGCGGCCGTCAGGCGACAGGCGTGGCTCGAAGAACAGCAACTGCCCGAGCGCGATGGCTTCGGGCCGGCCGGCCCAGGCGTTGCCGGGGTCGAGCCGCGGTGGCGGCGGCCACGGCCCATGCGCCAGGATACGGGCGCGTTCGGCAGGCGTGAAAGCCGGCAGCGCGGCGCCGGCAGTGTTCACCAGCACGATCAGCAGCGGCAGCAGCCATTGCCGCAGGCGCAGCCCGGCGCGGTTCACTCCAGGTCCAGCTCATGGCTCAGGCGCTCGATGCTTCCATCGGCGCTGAGGTCGAACAGGAAGCGCCAGCGTCCGGGCATGTGCAGCAGCAGTCCGTCGGCGCGGTAGCGGCCTTCGCCGAGCGCCCGCACGGAGGGCCGGTAGTTCATGCCATGGCGATGCGCCGGCATGTCGGCGTCGACGCGCAAGGCCAACGGCAGCGACGCGCCCGGCCGCGGGCAGACCTCGATGTCGAGCGCGAAATGGCGCCCCACGACCAGCGGAGCCGGCCTGGCAACGAAGGCCAGCTGCTGCCGTGGCGTGCTGATCAAGTGGCGCTGGCGGGCGTCGAAGCCCTGGCCGCAATCGGCGGCCTGGGCCGAGCGGGGGCTGGCCGGCCACAGGGCGGCGGCCGCCAGCAGCAGGCCCGGCAGGCGCTTCAAGTCACCCTCGTCGTGCTGCGCAGCAAGGCCTCGCCGTTGCGCCAGGCGAGTTGTTCGGCCAGCGGCAACGGCAGCTCGGCCAGCCAGGCGCGCGTCCAGTCGGCGTGCGGCACGATGAAGTGCCAGCGCTCGGGCGTGAAGGTATCGGTGCCGACCATGAAGCGCTGCGGGAACTCCTCGAAGGCCTCGCGCCAGGCCGGGTCGACCTTGCCGTCCGACGCATGGTCACTGCGGAACGCGAGGTCGCACCACAGGCGTGGATGCCGGCGCAGTTGCTCGCGTACGGCCTGTGGTCGCTCGAAGCCCGAATGCGCCCACAGCACGCGCGCCTCGGGCCACTGTACGAACAGGCGGTTGACGGCGTCGGCGTCGGAATGGGCATGCAGCAGCAGGCCACGCTCTCGCGCCAGCGAGATCATGCGCCGCGGCACCGGCAGTTCGGCGTCGGCACCGTAGAGGTGGAACTCGCCCACGCCGACGTAGTGATAGCGGGCCAGGCGCTGCTCGAGGTAGCGCACGATGCCGTCGTCGCGCACCCAGCCGCTGGTGTCGGAGCGGCTGCGGTACGGGCGCAACTCGGGCACGATCAGGTCGGGCGCCGCAGCCAGCAGCTTTTGTGTGCCTTCGTCGTCCGACGACGACACCAGCACGCCCATCAGGCCGGCCTGGCGCAGGATGGCCACCGCCTGTGGCGGCGGCACGGTCTGCCAGGCATCGTGGCTGTAGTGGACATGGGCATCGAACAGCGGCAGCGCTGTGGCAGCCCGGGCCGAGGGCAGCACGGGCGCAAGCGCGAGCGCGGCCAAGCCGCCCAGTACGCGGCGACGGGATCGGGTCGGCGTCATCGGGGGTCTCCAGTGGTGCCGGGGTGAGGCGCGTCTTGCGCTGGAGCCTACTTCACCTGACGCAGCCGCGCACGCCAGCAGCGGCCGGGAGCGATCTCCCCGCGTCGACCCCGGCCGCGGGTGGACCGCGAAATCGGCAAGAATCCGAGCGCCACAGCCGCCTCGAAATTCACGTGATCGGTTCATCCACCGCCTGCCGCCGTGTCCGACGACTGCACCAGCCTCGCAGCTGACCGCGGGTCGGGCATCGCCATGCGCTCGGCTGCGCGCTGAGCGCCGGCGCAGCCATGACGCGCGGCGCGGACATCGCCTCCGCCGGCGGGCTGCGCCTGCGCCATGCCCTGCGCTGGCTGGCCCTGCTGGCGCTCGGCTTGCCGCTGCTGGCCGGCCTGCTCGGGCTGGCGTTGCTGCTGTGGCTGGTGCCGGCGCCGCAGGCCGTCGTGACGCAGACCGACGCGATGGCGGTCGAGGACGTCGAGCGTGCACTGCAACTGGCGCGCAGCCACGACCCGCGGCGCGCCATCCCGGGTGTGGTGCGGGTGCTGCGGCTGTCGCAGCACGAGGCCGGCCTGCTGCTCAACCACGCCGCAGCACGTGTGCGGGCCAGCCGCTGGACGCTCGAGTTCGGCGCCGACCGCGTCCACCTGATGGGCAGCCTGCGCCTGCCCGACACGCCGTGGGGTTCCTGGCTCAACCTGGATGTGCAGGCGCGCCAGACGCGCGGCCTGCCTCAGCTCGAGCACGTCAGCCTGGGCCGGCTGTCGTTGCCGGTGCCGCTGGTCGAGTGGGCAATCGACCAGCTCGCTGCACGTTATGGCGTGGGGGCCTACCGCACGCTGGCCGCGCTGGTGGTGCAGCAGGTGCGACTGTCACCGCGCCGGGTCGAGATCGTCTATGCCTGGGGGCCTGACGCACCGGCGCGCGTGGTGGCGGCGCTGCTGCCGGCGCAGGAACACGAGCGGCTGCGCCTATACGCCACGCATCTGGCGCAGCTGACCGCCGACCAGCAATCGTCCGTGCCACTGTCCTTGTCGCACGTGCTGCCACCAATGTTCGAGCTGGCGCGCAAGCGCAGCGCCGACGGACAGGACCCGGCGCTGGAAAACCGCGCTGCACTGCTGGTGCTGGGCATGGTGGCCAACGGCGTCAGTCTGGCCGCGCTGCTGCCTGAGCGGCGTGACGAATTGAGCCGACGGCCGATCCGCCTGACCCTGGCCGGACGGCGCGACTTTCCGCAGCACTTCCTGGTCTCGGCCGCACTCGCCGCCGACAGCGGCGGCCCGCTGGCAGACATGATCGGGCTGTACAAGGAACTGTCCGACGCCCGTTCGGGCAGCGGTTTCAGCTTCAACGACATGGCCGCCAACCGCGCCGGCACCCGACTCGGCGAACTGGCCGTGGGCGACCCGGCCAAACTGCAGCAACGGCTGGCGGCAGGGCTGCACGAGGACGACTTCATGCCCGATGTGTCGGACCTGCCCGAATTCATGAACGAACAGGAGTTCCGCCGCCGCTTCGGCACGCCGGGCTCGGCGGCCTTCCAGCGCATGATGACCGACATCGAGGATCGGCTGGGCGCAACGCCGCTGTTCCGCTGAACTCCGGCGCCGCAGTCGGCCACCGCTTCGGCACTAAGATCCTCGCCCGATGCCCCTGCACTACCGCACCATCCCGGTCACGCCGTTCCAGCAAAACGCGTCCGTCGTCTTCTGCGAAGCCACGCGCAAGGCCGTGCTGGTCGACCCCGGCGGTGACTTGCCGCGCCTGCTGGCCGCGGTGGACGAGCTGGGCCTCGATCTCGAGCAGATCTGGCTCACCCACGCGCACATCGACCATGCCGGCGGCACCGGCAGGCTGGCGCGTGAACGCGGGCTGCCCATCATCGGCCCGCACCCGGGCGACCAGTTCTGGATCGACGGCCTGGCCCTGCAGAGCCGGCAGTTCGGCTTCCCCGAGGCCGAGCCCTTCACGCCTACGCGCTGGCTGGCCGACGGCGACCAGGTCCGCATCGGCGACTGCACGCTCGACGTGCGCCATTGCCCGGGCCACACGCCCGGGCACGTGGTGTTCCACAGCGCGCAGGCGCGGCGTGCCTTCGTCGGTGACGTGCTGTTTGCCGGCAGCATCGGCCGCACCGACTTTCCCGGCGGCGACTTCGACACCCTGATCGCCAGCATCACCGAGCGGCTGTGGCCGATGGGTGACGACACCGTGTTCATCCCCGGTCACGGCCCCGAAAGCAACTTCGGCCGCGAGCGCCGCTGCAACCCCTATCTGACCGGCACCTGAGCCGCTGCGCCGCCCGCATGCCAAGAGCCAAGCCGCCCCCGCCCGACTACCTGGCCATCGCACCCTTGTCCGACGGCGTGCGTGCACTGGCGCGGCGCGGCGAGTTGTGCCGCTTTGCCAAGGGTGCGGTGCTGATCCAGGAAGGCACGTCCGGCGACACGATCTACATCGTGCTCGATGGTCGCCTGCGGGTGTACAGCAGTCCATTGCCTCTGACCACCTGATGACCTACAAGGGCCGGTTCGCCGACTCCCTGGTCGTCGACCAGCTGGACAAGATCGCCCTGTCCTTCCTGGTCGAGGACCTCGAGATCCGCC
>JANOJJ010000026.1:0-15344 GCA_031408155.1 Rubrivivax sp. | reverse complement strand
GCGGCCCAGGTGCGCGCCATCCTCGTCGAGCGTGCCGCCGAGCGCCTGGGCGCGCCCGCGCAGCAGCTGACGCTGGCCGACGGCGTCATCCGCGCGGACGCGACGCGCAGCGTCTCGTACGCCGACCTGGTCGTCGGGCCGCTGCTGCACGTGCGGGCGCAAGTACAGAGCGCGCCGCGCGACGCGGGCGCGCACACGGTCGTCGGGCGCTCGCTGCGGCGCCTGGACATACCGGCCAAGGTGAGCGGCGGCCTGGCCTACGTGCAGGACCTGCGCCTGGACGGCATGGTGCACGGCCGCGTGCTGCGCCCGCCCAGCCCGGCGGCCACGCTGCGCCAGCTCGACACCGCCGCGGTCGAGCGATTGCCCGGCGTGCTCAAGGTCGTTCGCGACGGTCGCTTCGTCGCCGTCATCGCCGAGCGCGAGTACCCGGCCATCCAGGCCCTGCGCGCGCTGGCCGACGCGGCGCAGTGGGACGAGCCCGCCACGCTGCCTGCCCAGAACAGGCTCTACGACATGCTGCGCGGCAGCCCCTCGCAGGACAGCGTGATCCACCAGCGCGGCGAGTTCACCGGCGCCGGCGCGCAGACGCTGTCCGCGGACTACCGCAAACCCTATCTGCTGCACGCCTCGATCGGGCCCTCGTGCGCCATCGCGCGCCTGGTGGGCGACAAGACCACGGTATGGACCCACAGCCAGGGCGTGTTTCCGCTGCGCAAGGCGCTGGCCGAGATGCTGGGCGTGGCCCCGGCGCAGGTGCACTGCATCCACGCCGAAGGCTCCGGCTGCTACGGCCACAACGCCGCCGACGACGTGGCGGCCGACGCCGCGCTGCTGGCGCGCGCGCTGCCCGGCCGGCCCGTGCGCGTGCAGTGGATGCGCGAGGACGAACACGCCTGCGAGCCCTTCGGGCCGCCGATGCTGGCCAGCGCCAGCGCCTCGCTCGACGCGGCCGGCCGCATCGCGCAGTGGCGCTACGAGGTCTGGAGCAACACGCATTCGACACGCCCCGGCGCCGCCGGCGACCTGCTGGCGGCCAGCCACCTCGCGCCGCCCTTCAAGGCCTCGCCGCCGAAGGCGCTGCCGCAGCCCGAAGGCGGTGGAGACCGCAACGCGATCCCGCTCTACGTGCTGCCCAACGCGCAGGTCGTGCATCACTTCCTGCCGCTGATGCCGCTGCGGGTGTCGGCGCTGCGCTCGCTGGGCGCCTACTTCAACGTCTTCGCAATCGAGAGCTTCATCGACGAGCTCGCGCTGGCGGCGGCGGCCGACCCCGTGGCCTTCCGCCTGCGGCACCTGGACGACACGCGTGCGCAGGATGTCATCCGGCTCGCCGCCGTGCGCTTCGGCTGGTCAAACTTCGTGGCTCAGCCGGGCCGCGGTCGCGGCTTCGCCTTCGCGCGCTACAAGAACCTGGCCGCATACGCGGCGCTGGCGGTCGAGGTCGAGCTCAGCCGCGAGACGGGCGCGACGCGCATCGTGCGCGCCGTGGCCGCGGTCGACAGCGGCGAGGCGGTCAACCCGGACGGCATCCGCAACCAGATCGAGGGCGGCATCATCCAGTCGGCGAGCTGGACGCTGCTCGAAGAAGTCAGCTTCGACACCACGCGCGTGACCAGCCTGGACTGGGGCGGCTACCCCATCCTGCGTTTCCCGGCAGTGCCCCAGCGCATCGACGTGCACATCATCGACCGCCCCGGCCAGCCCTTCCTGGGCACGGGCGAAGCGGCGCAGGGCCCGGCGGCGGCGGCGATCGCCAACGCGATCGGCAACGCCACCGGAGTGCGGCTGCGCGAACTGCCGATCAATGGCCAACGCGTACGCGCCGCCTGGGGAGCATGACGATCAGGGGTCGACGGAGAAAGCCTCAATCCGAACACCCAAGCGCTGCGCCGGCTTGGCCAGTGCCGGTGGCTGGACAGCGTCAGCCGCGACCTGCTGATCGACGGGGCTCTCGGTGGCGGCGCTGCCGGGCACGGTGGGGGTCTGCGCGCTCATCGCGTCAAGGCCGCTTCAAGTTGCACCTTGTTCATCGACGAGCGCCCCTTCAAGCCGCGCTGACGGGCCTCGTTGCGAAGCTGGAGCAGGGTTCGACCACCTGAGCCTTGGTGCGAGCGCAGGCCCCCGCGCCTGGCGGCGGACATGTCGTTGATCGACGAGGGGCTGGCTTGCACGGACTCACTGTGTTGCGCCCGCTCCTTGTTGACGACCCGTGCCGCGATTTCCTCTGCTACGGGCTCGGGCTTGCCCCGTTCGAGCAGGCTGTCCTTGATGTGCGCGTACTGGCGCTCGCGCTTGGCGCTCCAGGCTTTCTGAGGCATGACGAATCCTTTGCGGTGAAGTCAGACGAAGGCATCGTGGCGCCAGGGCGTGGGTCACACGACTTCGCGCTCGAGCGTGGCCTGCAAGCTGATCTCGGGAACGCTCGCCAGCGCCTTGGACAGTGGGCAATCGCGTTTGGCTGACAAGGCAATCTGCTGGAACCGGGCTTCGTCGAGGCCAGGCACGGCGGCCTTCAGGCTCAGCGCGATGCGGTCGATCACGAAGCCATCGCCCTGTGCCGACAGTCGCACCTGGGCCCGTGTGTCGACCTTGGTGGTTGCAAAGCCCGCCTTGTCGCACGCGAACGAGAACGCCATCGTGAAGCAGGCGGCGTGTGCAGCGCCCAATATCTCTTCGGGGTTCGTGCCGCGGCGGTCGTCACCGAACCGGCTCGCGAAACCATAGGGGTAGTCCTTCAGCGCCCCGGACTCGGTGCTGATCTGGCCCAGGCCTTTCTTGCCGGAACCAGTCCAAAGAACGCTGGCCGATTTCTCGCTCATGGCGATTCCTTTCGGGGGTTATGGCGACGGCTTGGCCTGCGCCATGCCGATCGCCTTGGTTGAAGGTCAGGGGCCCGCGCCCGCAATTTTGAATGGTCGGGGTTGGCCAACGGATCGTCCGTGCGCTGTCGAACACCGACACCGTGTCTGCACCGCGCCGCATGCCGGCGTGCACCGGTTTGTTGGCGAGGTCGGACGCCGGTGAAGTCACGACCAGGTCACGGCGGCCGAGAACAGGTACCCCGCGCCATACACGGTCTTGATGATCCTGGGGTTCTGCGGATCGCTCTCGAGCTTGCGGCGCAGGCGCGAGATGCGCACGTCGATGCTGCGGTCCAGTGGCGACAGATCGCGCTGGCCCATCAGTTGCTCGCGGGTCAGGATCTGGTACGGCCGCTCGACGAAGGCGCGCAGGACCTGGGTCTCGGCCGTGCCCAGCAGGTGTTCGCTGTCATCGGCGGCGCGCAGGATGTTGGCTGCACAGTCGAGGCTCCAGCCCAGGAAGCGGGCATGGCGGCGCGGCTGCCCGGGCGCGTGAGCGCCACCTGCGCCAGCCCCGGCACGCCGGCGCAGGATGCTGCGCACGCGCGCCACCAGTTCGCGCGGCTCGAAGGGCTTGACCATGTAGTCGTCAGCACCGAGCTCCAGGCCCATCACCCGATCGACCGTGTGGCCGCGGCCGGTGAGGATCAGCATGCCGCTGCTCGACTGCTGGGCGATTCTGCGCACCAGCTCGATGCCGTCCATGTCGGGTAGCCCGAGATCGACCACGCAGAGCTCGGGGCGCTCGATCTGCAGGCGCCGCAGCAACGTGGCGCCGTCGCGGAATGCCTCGGTCGCGAAGCCGAACTCGTGCAGCGCAGCGACCACCAGCGTCGAGATTTCGGCGTCGTCCTCGACGACGTAGATCAACCGCGGCGTGGCCTCCGTGAGTGGTGTCGGGTTGTTCATTCGAGCAGCGCTGCGAGCTGCGGCCGCGTGAACGGCTTGGCCAGCATCGGCACCGCGCTGGACTGCTGGCCGTCCGGTGCGTAGCCGCTCATCAGGATCACCTTCGGCACGCCCCTGCGCTGGCGCGCATGCGCAGCCAGTTCGCGGCCGTCGATGCCGCCCGGCATCACCACGTCCGACAGCAAGAGCGTGATGCCGGGCGTCTGGTCGAGGATCTGCATCGCCTCGGCGCCGTTGCCGGCCTCGATCACCGCGAAGCCGAGTTCGAGCAGCAGCCTGCGCACGATCTTGCGCACCGACGGGTCGTCCTCGACCAGCAGTGCCAGCCCCTGGTCGTGGCGCGTTTCGTCGACCGCGAGGTCGGTCGGCACCTCCGCTTCGTTCGCGCCGTCGCACGCCGGCAGCCACAAGGACACCGTCGTGCCCCGGCCGGTGCCGCTGCGGATGCCGATCGCGCCGTCCGACTGCCTGGCAAAGCCGTAGGCCATCGCCATGCCCAGACCGGTGCCCAGCCCCGCCGGCTTGGTCGTGAAGAAGGGTTCGAACACGCGCGCCAAGGTGGCCGGGTCCATTCCGCAGCCGTTGTCGCTGACCTCGATGCGGACGTAGCGTCCGGGCTCGACCTGCAGTGCAGCGGCATCCACCTGGCCGAGCACCTGCGCCGACGCGAGCAGACCGATCCGGGCCTGCGCCTGCACCGGCGTCTGGGTCGCATCGCGCGCATTGAAGATCAGGTTGAGCAAGGTGTTCTGCAACTGGTGGGCATCGATCCAGGCCCACACCCCGGCGTTGCCGGCGTCGATGTCGAACTGCAGGCTTTCGGGCAGCGAACGCCGCACCAGGCGACCGATGGCGCCGATCAACGTCGCCACGTCGACGGCCTGGGCCTGCAACGGCTGCTTGCGCGCGAAGGACAGCAGGCCCTTGATCAGATCGGCACCCCGGCGCGCGGCCTCGACCGCGGGATCGACGAACTCGGCGACGGTCGGGTCCCCGCCGCGGGCACGAGCCAGCGCGGCGAGGTTGCCGATGATGACGGTCAGGATGTTGTTGAAGTCGTGCGCCAGGCCGCCGGTCAGCTGGCCCAGCGCTTCCATCTTCTGCGCCCGCACGACCATCGTGTGCGCGCGCCGCTGTTCGGTGATGTCGAAGGTCAGCTCGAAGCAGCCGGCCACCGCGCCGTCGGCGTCGATCTCCGGGATCAGCGTGGTCCGCGCATCGACCCGGCGCCCACCGACCAGCGCCGTCTCGTACTCGTAAGTCACCGCCTGCCCGGCCAGCGCGCGCGCCAGGTGGGTGCGGATGCGGGCGTCGGTGCCGGCGCCGAGCGACTCCATGGCGCTCGCCGCACCCGGGTTGGCGGTGTCGAGCCCGAACCATTCGTGGTAGCCACGGTTGAGGTAGCGGTAGACGCCGTCGCGATCGAAGTAGGCGATCAGCGCCGGGATCGAATCCGTGATCAGCCGCATCTGCGCCTCGCTGCGCCGCAACTCGGCACTGCGCTCGGCGACCCGGCTTTCCAGCAGTGCGTTGTGCTCGCGGATCTGGCGCTCGGCGTTCTTCTGCGCCGTGATGTCGGAGTACAGCGTGACGAAACCGTGCCCCGGCACCGGCACGCCGCGCACCAGCAGCACGGTCCCGTCGGGTCGGGTCCGTTCCATCACATGCGGCTCGAAGGCGCGCGCGGCGCGCATGCGCTCGTCGATGTACGCCTGCGGGTCGCCGCTGCCGTATTCGCCGCGCTCGGCGTTGAAGCGCATGAAGCTCTCGAAAGGCGCGCCGACATAGCCCATCTCGAGCGGGAAATCGAGCAGCTGAAAGAAGGTCCTGTTCCAGGCCACGAAGCGCAGGTTGCTGTCGATCAAGGTGAAGCCCTGGTCGATCAGGTCGAGCGCCGCGCGCAGGGACTCGTAGCGGCTGTAGCGGTCGTCTGCGGGTTTGGCGTAGGAGTCGGTCAAGGCGGACGGGGCAGCGAGCAGGTCTTCGGGCGGGTGCAATTCTAGGAGTCCATCGTCCGCGGCCGGCCGACGCAATCATTCGTCACATTGGCTGGCGGCTGGTGCAACAGTCGCCCTGCATGCTTGGCTCCCGTTGCCGAACCCGACTGCCCGCGCCCGTCGCGGGCCGGTACCCGGCCTCGAAGGAGACAAGATGACGCGATCCGATCCGTACGAAGCCGGCCTGGACAAGAACCCGGCCAACTTCGTCGCCCTGTCGCCGCTCAGCTTCATCGAGCGCTCGGCCGGCGTCTATCCGGACCGCTGCGCTGTGATCTACGGATCGCGCCGCCAGACCTGGCGCGACACCTACGCGCGCTGCCGCCGCCTGGCCAGTGCGCTCGAGCAGCGCGGCATCGGCAGCGGCGACACCGTCGCGGTGATGCTGCCCAACGTGCCGGCGATGTTCGAGGCGCATTTCGCCGTGCCGATGACCGGCGCCGTGCTCAACACCCTCAATACGCGGCTGGACGCCGAGGCCATTGCCTTCATGCTGCAGCACGGCCAGGCCAAGGTGCTGCTGACGGACCGCGAATTCTCCGCCGTGATCGAGCAGGCCCTGGCGCTGGTCGCTGCCGCCGGTGACGGGCAGCGGCCGTTCGTGATCGAGGTCGAGGACGACGAAGCCCCCGCCGGCAAATCGCTGGGCGACGTGTCGTACGAAACCTTTCTGGCCCACGGCGACCCGGCGTTCGTCTGGCAACTGCCCGCCGACGAGTGGAACCCGATCGCGCTGAACTACACCTCGGGCACGACCGGCAACCCGAAGGGTGTCGTGACCCATCACCGCGGGGCCTATCTGAATGCGGTCGCCAACGTCGTCACCTGGGAGATGCCGCGCCACTCGGTCTATCTGTGGACGCTGCCGATGTTCCACTGCAACGGCTGGTGCTTCCCGTGGACGATGGCCCTGCAGGCCGGCACCAGCGTGTGCCTGCGCAGGCTCGACACGGCGCAGGTCTTCGAGCTGATCCGCAAGCACCGCGTGACCCACCTGTGCGCTGCGCCGATCGTCTACGGCATGCTCATCAACGCCACCGATGCGCAGCGCCAGGGCATCACGCATCCGGTCCATGGCCTGATCGCCGGGTCCGCGCCGCCGGCCGCGATCATCGAAGGGTGCGAGCGCATCGGCATCTCGATCACGCATGTCTACGGCCTGACCGAGAGCTACGGCCCGGCGGCGGTGTGCGCCCAACAGCAGGAATGGGCCGCGCTGCCGATCGGCGAGCGGGCCCGCCTCAACGGCCGCCAGGGTGTCGCCTACCCGATGCAGCAGGCGATCACGGTGCTCGATCCGCAGACGATGCTGCCGGTCCCGGCCGACGGCCAGACCATGGGCGAGATCTGCTTTCGCGGCAACCTGGTGATGAAGGGTTACCTGAAGAACGCAGCGGCCACCGACGAGGCCTTCGCCGGCGGCTGGTTCCACACCGGCGACCTGGCCGTGATCCAGGCCGACGGCTACGTCAAGATCAAGGACCGCAGCAAGGACGTCATCATCTCCGGCGGCGAGAACATCTCCAGCGTCGAGGTCGAGGAGGTGCTCTACCGCCACCCGGCCGTGCTGGTGGCCGCGGTGGTGGCCAAGCCCGACGACAAGTGGGGCGAAGTGGCGGCGGCCTTTGTCGAACTGCGCCACGGCAGCAAGGCCACCGAGGCCGAGATCATCGAGCACTGCCGCGCCCACATGGCGCGCTTCAAGGTGCCCAAGGAGGTGATCTTCGGCCCGCTGCCGCAGACCTCCACCGGCAAGATCCAGAAGTTCGTGCTGCGCCAGCAACTGCATTCGGCCTCGGCCATCGAATGAGCACCATGGCCGGCGACATCATTCTTCAGACCCGCGGTCTGACCAAGGAATTCAAGGGCTTTGCCGCCGTCGAGGACGTCAACCTGAGCGTCAGGCGCGGCAGCATCCATGCGCTGATCGGGCCCAACGGTGCGGGCAAGACCACGGTCTTCAACCTGCTGACCAAGTTCCTGCAGCCGACCCGGGGAACGATCCACTTCAACGGCGTCGACATCTCGGCCGAGCAGCCGGCGCAGATCGCGCGCCGCGGCGTCATCCGGTCGTTCCAGATCTCGGCCACCTTCGCCCACATGACGGCGCTCGAGAACGTGCGGGTGGCGCTGCAGCGCAAGCTCGGCACGTCGTTCCACTTCTGGCGTTCGGGCAAGAGCCTGAACCAGCTCGACGGCCGGGCGATGGAACTGCTCGAACAGGTCGATCTCGGCGCCTACGCCCGCACGCTGGCGGTGGAGATGCCCTATGGCCGCAAGCGCGCACTCGAGATCGCCACCACGCTGGCGCTCGACCCCGAGTTGATGCTGCTCGACGAGCCGACCCAGGGCATGGGCCACGAAGATGTCGACCGGGTGGCCGAGCTGATCCGCAAGGTGGCGGCCCGGCGCACGGTGCTGATGGTCGAGCACAACCTGTCGGTGGTCGAAAAACTGAGCGACATCATCACCGTCCTGCAGCGCGGCCAGATCCTGGCCGAAGGGCCGTATGCGGTGGTGTCGCAGGACCCGCGGGTGCTCGAAGCCTATGTCGGGGTGGAGGCGTGAGCGCGCCTGGCCGCTCCAAAGCGCGGACCCCGGAGCGCGCAGCGCAGAGGGTAGTCCAGTGAGCCGCGGCGCCGTTCGCAACGCGACTGCCGCACAGCCAGGGATGGAGGCCTCCCGATGACCGCAGCGGTCTCCCACGCCAACGAGATGTTGCGCATCACCGACCTGCACGCCTTCTACGGTGAATCGCACATCCTTCACGGCATCGACCTGACCGTCAACGACGGTGAACTCGTCACGCTGCTGGGCCGCAACGGCTCGGGTCGATCGACGACCATGAAGGCCATCATGGGCCTGGTCGGCCGGCGCACCGGCTCGGTGATGCTCAACGGCACCGAGATCACGGCTCTGGCGCCGCACACCATCGCGCGCCTGGGGCTGGGCTACTGCCCCGAGGAGCGCGGCATCTTCTCCGGCCTGTCGACCGAAGAGAACCTGATGCTGCCGCCCGTGGTGCGTTCGGGCGGCATGACGCTCGATGAGATCTACACCGTTTTCCCCAACCTCTACGAGCGCCGCAACAGCCCCGGCATGCGCTTGTCGGGCGGCGAGCAGCAGATGCTGGCGATGGCGCGCATCCTGCGCACCGGCGCGCGGCTGCTGCTGCTCGACGAGATCACCGAAGGCCTGGCCCCGGTGATCGTGAAGAAGCTCGGCGAGGTGATACGGCTGCTCAAGTCGCGCGGCCACACGATCGTGCTGGTGGAGCAGAACTTCCGCTTTGCCGCGCCGCTGGCCGACCGCCACTACGTGCTCGAACACGGTCGCATCGTCGCCACCGTGAAGAAGGACGAACTCGCCGACAAGACCGGGATGCTGCACGAGTTGCTGGGCGTCTGAGGGCGCACTCCCGTCGATCCACCGCTATCCATTTCCATCCCCCAGGAGACCTTCATGATGTTCAAGACCCTCGCCCTCGTTGCCGCCATCGGCTCCGCGCTCAGCCCCGCCGCGCAGGCGCAGATTTCCGACAACGTGGTGCGCATCGGCGTGCTGACCGACCTCTCCGGCGCGTACTCCGACATCGCCGGCAAAGGCACCGTCATCGCCACGCAGATGGCGATCGACGACTTTTTGGCCAAGGAAAAGCCCGCCTTCAAGGTCGAGATGGTCTCGGCCGACCACCAGAACAAGGGCGACATCGCCGCCAACAAGGCGCGCGAGTGGTTCGAGAAGGGTGGCGTCGACGTGGCGAGCGAACTGGTGACCACCTCGGTGGCGCTGGCGGTGCAGAAGATCGCCAAGGAGAAGAACCGGATCGCACTGGTGTCGGGTGCGGCGTCGACCCGCGTGACCAACGAAGACTGCAACGACGTCACGGTGCACTGGACCTACGACACCTATGCCGTGGCCAACGGCACGGCCAAGGCGGTGACCCAGGGCGGTGGCAAGAAGTGGTTCTTCCTGACCGCCGACTACGCCTTCGGCCACTCGCTGGAGAAGGACGCGATGGCGGTGGTCAAGGCCAACGGCGGCGAGGTGGTGGGTGCGGTTCGGCATCCGTTCCCGGGTTCGGACTTCTCGTCGTTCCTGCTCAAGGCGCAATCGTCGGGCGCGCAAATCGTCGGCCTGGCCAACGCCGGCGCCGACACCATCAACTCGATCAAGCAGGCCGCCGAGTTCGGCATCACGCCCAAGCAATCGCTGGCCGGACTGCTGATGTTCATCACCGATGTGCACTCGCTGGGCCTGAAGGTCACGCAGTCGATGTACCTGACCGAGGGCTTCTACTGGAACCTCAACGACGAAACGCGTGCCTGGTCCAAGCGCTTCTTCGACCAGCACAAGCGCATGCCGACGATGGTGCAGGCCGGGCAGTACTCGTCGATCTGGCACTACCTCAAGGCGGTCAAGGCGGTGGGCGGCGACGACACCGCCAAGGTGATGGCGCAGATGAAGAAGACCCCGGTCAACGACTTCTTCGCCAAGAACGGCAGCATCCGCGCCGACGGCCGCATGGTCCACGACATGTACCTGCTGCAGGTCAAGAAGCCGGCCGAATCGACCACGCCGTGGGACTACTACAACGTGCGCGCCACGATCCCGGCGGCCGAGGCCTTCCAGCCGCTGTCGGCGTCGACCTGCCCGCTGGTCAAGAAGTAAATCCGGTCCGGCCGCAGTGACCCCTGCAGCGGGGCGCTGAGCCGGCAACACGCACTCGGGACACCGGCATGCAAATCTTCGGCATCACGACGCAGGAACTGTTCGGGCAGTTGCTGCTCGGGCTCATCAACGGCTCGTTCTATGCCGTGCTGAGCCTGGGGCTGGCGGTCATCTTCGGCCTGCTCAACATCATCAACTTCGCGCATGGCGCGCTGTACATGCTGGGCGCCTTCCTGGCGCTGATCGGACTGACGCAAGTGGGCCTGAACTACTGGGTCGCGCTGCTGGCGGTGCCGGCCGTGGTGGCGGTGGCCGGCGTGCTGGTGGAGCGCCTGATGCTGCGCCATCTCTACAAGCTCGACCATCTCTATGGCCTGCTGCTGACCTTCGGGCTGGCGCTGATCGCGGAAGGCTCGATGCGCTACTTCTTCGGCGTCTCGGGCGAGAGCTACCCGGTACCCGAGGCGCTGCAGGGCGGCGCCAACCTGGGCTTCATGTTCTTGCCGCTGTACCGCGGCTGGGTGGTGGTGGCCGCGCTCACGGTGTGCTTCGGCACCTGGTATGTCATCGAGCGCACGCCGCTGGGCGCCACCTTGCGCGCGGCAACCGAGAAGCCGCAGCTGGCGCAGGCGCTCGGCATCAACGTACCGGTCATGGTGACGGCGACCTACGCCGCCGGCGTGGCGCTGGCCGGGTTTGCCGGCGTGCTGGCCGCACCGGTGGTGCAGGTCAATCCGCTGATGGGATCGAACCTGATCATCGTCGTCTTCGCGGTGGTGGTGATCGGCGGCATGGGCTCGATCCTGGGCTCGATCGTCACCGGCCTCGGGCTGGGCGTCGTCGAAGGCCTGACCAAGGTCGTCTATCCGGAAGCATCCGGCGTCGTGATCTTCGTGATCATGATCATCGTGCTGCTCGTGCGTCCCGCCGGCCTGTTCGGCAAGCAGGCCTGAAGGAAGTCCCATGACCACCGCTGTCCACCCAAGCGCCCCGTCGTCACGCCAGGCGCTGGGCTACGCGCTGCTGATCGGCGCCGCCGTGCTCGCGCCGTTCATCGTCTACCCGACCTTCCTGATGAAGGTGCTGTGCTTCGCGCTGTTTGCCTGCGCCTTCAACCTGCTGCTGGGTTTCGCCGGCCTGCTGTCGTTCGGCCACGCGGCGTTCTTCGGCGGCGCCGCCTACGTCTGCGCCTGGCTGAGCAAGGCCTACGGCGTGACCCCCGAGCTGGCCATCCTGGCCGGCGGTGGCGTGGCGGCGCTGCTGGGCCTGCTGTTCGGCGTGCTGTCGATCCGGCGCGCCGGCATCTACCTGACGATGATCACGCTGGCGTTGGCGCAGCTGGTGTTCTTCCTTGCCGTGCAACTGCCGTTCACCGGCGGCGAGGATGGGCTGCAGGGCGTGCCGCGCGGCAAGCTGTTCGGCCTGCTCGACCTGACGGACAACCTGGCGATGTACTTCTTCGTGCTGGCGGTCTTCTGCGCCGGTTTCAGGCTGATCCGGCGCACCATCCACTCACCGTTCGGCCAGGTGATGAAGGCGATCCGCGAGAACGAGCCGCGGGCCATCTCGCTGGGCTACGACGTGGCGCAGTACAAGCTGGTGGCGTTCGTGCTGTCGGCCTTCCTGGCCGGTGTGGCCGGCGGGATGAAGTCGCTGGTGTTCCAGCTCGCCTCGCTGACCGACGCCCATTGGCACATGTCGGGCGAGGTGGTGCTGATGACCTTGCTGGGCGGCCTGGGTACCTTGTTCGGCCCTGTGGTCGGCGCCTTCACCATCGTGGCGCTCGAGAACGAACTGGCCGACAAGGTCGGGCCCTGGGTCACGGTGATCATGGGCGTGATCTTCGTCGTCTGCGTGCTGGCCTTCCGGCGCGGACTGGTGGGCGAGTTGCTGGCGCTGCGCGGCAACAAGGCGGCGCAACCGGCAGCGCCGCAAACCCATTGAAGGTTATCGGGACTGCAAGAAGTTGATCGGCCGCTCGCAGTTCAGGTTGCTCGAACCGGCGACCGGGTGCGTGTCCTTCGGCTGAGTACGATCGTCGGCACTACCCCAGGAGACCACCATGAGCACCGACGACCGCAGCGCGATCGAGCTGACGATCCAGACCTACTTCGACGGCTTGTACGAGGGCGATGCCGACAAGCTGGCCAGCGTGTTCCACCAGACCAGCGCACTGACCTGGGAGCAAGACGGTCAGTTGACGGTGTGGCCGCTGGCGATGTGGCTGCAGGCGGTGCGCGAGCGGCCGTCACCCAAGGCCAAGGGGCTGGCGCGTGACGACTCCATCGTGCTGCTGGACCAGTCCGGGCCGACCACGGCCTTCGTCAAGGTTCGCTGCCAGATCCCGCCGCGCTACTTCACCGACTACCTGAGCCTGCTCAAGGTCGACCGGCGCTGGATGGTGGCGCAGAAGGTGTTTGCCACCGTCATCAAGAGCTGATCCGTCGCGGCGCAGCGGACCTGCTGAAAACCCTGGCGCTGGATGTCGCAATCCGGACTGCCGCCCTGGCGTCATGCGCCCATACTGGGGCGCATGACTCCTGCTGATTCCCCGACCGGCCTGGCGCCGAAGGGAGGTCCGACCCCTTCCATGCCCAGGCGCCGCTGACCTCACCTGCGCGCCATGGCCATCTACCACCCCGAGTCGCTGCTCGACGGCGACCAGCCCGGCGCCTGGAGCGCGCCGGTGGCCATCAGCTACACCCAGCGCGACGTGCTGCTGTACGCAGTGGGCATCGGCTGCACCGACCTGCGCTTCGTCTTCGAAGGGCACCCGCAGCATGCCGTGTTCCCGAGCTTCGCCATCCGTTGGGGTGGGGCAGGGCTGGAGCTGGACCCGGCGGCCCTGCCGCCGTCGCCCGGGCCGCTGACCATCGACGCCGAACGGCAGCTGGTGCAGGTGTCGCCGCTGCCGCTGGCCGGCACCGTGCACGTCCGCTCGCGGCTGCTGGCGGTGCACCCGCGCGGCAAGGGCGGCTCGTTCACCGAGCTGGAGACCGAGGTCAGCGCCGGTGACAGCCGCGTATGCACGCGCATCGTCACCGGTGTCTTTCGCCGCGGCGTGGGCGGGCTGGGCGACATCGAGCCCTTTGTCGGCCGCGGCATCAGCCCCTCGCTGCGCCTGCCGGCGCCCGAACGGACGCCCGACCTGGAGGTGGCGGCCGATATCGCGCCCAACCAGGCTCAGCTGTACCGTTTGTCGGGCGACTACAACCCGCTGCATATCGACCCGGTGGCGGCGCGCTTCGGCGGTTTCGACCGGCCCATCCTGCACGGCCTGTGCACCTTCGGCCATTGCGCGCAGCTGCTGCAGGGCGCCTTGTGCGGCGGCGATCCGGCTCGCCTGGGGGGGCAGAGGCTGCGCTTCGCGTCACCGGTGTTCCCGGGCGACCGGCTGTGCGTGCGGGCCTGGCACGACGGGCCCGGGCGCGTGCGGTTCGAAGCCCGCGTGGACGATCGTGTGGTGGTGTCCGACGCCGCCTTCATCTACCAACCCGAATCGGACCTTGCCCCATGAGCTGCACCCCCATCGACACCGGTACGCCGGACCTGCTGGCCACGCTGGACGACGGCGTGCTGACGCTGACGCTGAACCGCCCCGACGCACGCAACGCGATGTCGCGCGCAATGAACCAGGCGCTGCAGCAGCAACTGGCCGCGGCCGAGTTCGACCCGGCGGTCAAGTGCATCGTGCTCACCGGCGCCGGCAAGGGCTTCTGTGCTGGCGGTGACGTCAAAGGCATGGCGGCAAAGGGCGACGGCAGCGTGGGTGAGCTGACCATCGACGAAGCCATCCACCGCCAGCGCGTGCACCAGCGCGCCAGCGCCGGCAAGTTGTTCAAGATGCCCAAGCCGACGATCGCAGCGCTGCCCGGTGCGGCGGCTGGCGCGGGGCTGTCGCTGGCGCTGGCCTGTGACCTGCGCATCATGGCCAGCACCGCGATCATGACCACGGCGTTCGCTCGCGTGGGCTTCTCGGGCGACTACGGCGGCACCTACTTCCTGACCCAGCTGGTCGGCTCGGCCAAGGCGCGCGAGCTGTACTACCTGTCCGAGCGCGTCAGCGCCGACGAGGCACTGCGACTGGGCCTGTGCAACTGGGTCTGCGCACCCGAAGAGCTGGTGGCCAGGACGCGCGAAGTGGCCACCCGGCTGGCCCAGGGCCCCACGGTGGCCTACCGCTACATGAAAGAGAACCTGAACCGCGCGCTGGCCGGTGACGTGGACGACTGCCTCGATCTGGAGGCCACGCACCACATCCACTGCGGCCAGACCGAAGACCACCGCGAAGCCACCCGCGCCTTCGTCGACAAGCGCGAACCGGTGTTCAAGGGCCGATGACGCGCGATGAGGCCATCGCGGCCGCCAGCGCACCCGGTCAACCGCACGAGCTGGTCGATCAGCTGATCGACGGCCGTCTGCTGCGTGTATTCAGGCAGGCGCCGCCATCGCTGCGCGCGATGTTCGAGGCTGCTGCCCGCGCGCTGCCGTTCATCGCCTTCGAGGACGAGCGCTACAGCTTCGCCCAGGCCTGGGCTCAGGCCTGTCGCATCGGCCAGGTGCTGGTGCAGCACTGCGGCGTGTTGCCGGGTGACCGGGTCGCGATCTCGATGCGCAACTACCCGGAGTGGATCTTCGCCTACACCGCGATCACCTCCGTCGGCGCGGTCGCGGTGGCGATGAACGCGCATTGGCAGGCCGACGAGATGGCCTATGCGCTGGCCGACAGCGGCGCCAAGGTGCTGCTCGCCGATGCCGAACGTCTGCAACGTTGGACCCAGGGGCCGGCCACGCCGGGCCTGCAGGTGCTCGCCGTGCGCGCGCCGCATCTGCCGGCCGGTGCCCAGGCGCTGAAGGATCTGACCGACGGCCTGGCCGCGCCCGGTGTCGACATCACGATGCC
>JANOJJ010000838.1:0-11996 GCA_031408155.1 Rubrivivax sp. | reverse complement strand
CAGCCGGTGGCCATCGCCGGCCGCACGATTGCGCGCAGCTTCTGGGGCAAGGCCTGGTGCGACAACCTCGAGGCCTACAGCGACTACGCCAACCGCCTGCCACGGGGGCGGACCTACGTAAGCAACGGCTCGGTCGTCGACTTGCGCATCGACACCGGCCAGGTCCGGGCGCTGGTCGCGGGCTCCGAGGTCTACCGGGTCGAGGTCGACGTGCAGGCGCTGGAGCGTGCGCCGTGGCAAGCCATCGTCAAGGACTGCAGCGGCCAGGTCTCGTCGCTGATCGAGGTGCTGCAGGGTCGCCTGTCGAAGGCCGTGATGGCGATCGTGACGCGGCCGGGCCAGGGGCTGTTTCCGCAGCCACGGCAGATGAAGTTTCGCTGCAGCTGCCCGGATTCGGCGTCGATGTGCAAGCATGTGGCGGCCACGCTGTACGGCGTCGGCGCGCGCCTGGACGACGAGCCGGAGCTGCTGTTCCGGCTGCGCCATGTGCAGCCGCTGGACCTGATCGGGCAGGTCGGCGCAGCATCGGTCGCGGCCTCACCCGACGCGCACGGTGCGTTGGCGGGCGCCGACCTGTCGGCGCTGTTCGGCCTCGACCTCGGCGAAGCGCCGGCCCCGCGTGTCGTGCCGCCGCCGCCGCCACCGGCCGTCGGGGCCGGCGCCAGGCGGGCGACGGCGAAAGCCGCACCGAAGGCCGCCCCGAAGGCCACACCGCGCAGGACCGTTGCCGCCAGCGAGCTGCTGGCGCGAGGTATCCCGCGCCACATGATCCAGAGCTGGCTCGGCACCGGCGTGCTGGTAGCGACCGCACAGCGCGGCGTGTACCGGACGACAGCGCAGACCGACACCCGCATCGCGGGCTACCTCGCGCGCGGCGTCGGCAAGTGACGGACATCGGCCCGCTGCCCTCGAGCCCCATCGTTGAGGAGGGGACATGGGAGACCCCAGGGATCGAAGCCATGCTCGATGAAGGTCGATCGGCGCGGCGCCTTCCTACACGCAGCCCCGATGGCGCCCGACGCCACCGCGCCTCGCAGGCACTTAAGCTGAAGACCGAGACCGGCGAGGCCGGCAAACCGTCCCGCAACTCAACTGTCCCAGGAGTACCAGCATGAATGTATCGACCTTCCTCAGTTCGACCGCCGCCGCCGTAACCTTGGTCGGCGCAATTGGCTTTGCCTACGCGCAATCCAGCCCGGACACGGCGACCGCCCCGATCAACCCCGCGGCGCCGCCGACCCAGACCATGACGCCGACCGACTCGATGCCGATGCACCCGGCCCAGCAAAACCAGCAAAGCCAGCGCGAATCGTCCGGCAGAACCAATGCCGCTACAACAAGCGACATGCCTGGCGCCGCCAGCGGCCCGGCGCCGGACACCAGCGTCGTCATCACCGAGCGTGCGGCGCAATCCGACCGCAACTGATCGGTCCGCAGGGCGCGGCCACGGTGCCGCCGACCCAGGCTTCAGGCTGGGTCGACGGTGCGCGACATCACCGGTCACTCGACCATGTTGTGCGAACAGGATTCATCGACCATGACGACCGCGGCGAGTGTGCGTACACCCGCCGCGGCCGCTAGCCGCTCCGATCTGGGCGAGAGCATCCGCCGCGGGCTTCTCGCCGGCGCGGCCGTTCTCGCCATCGTGATCCCGCCCGTCGTCGCCTCGGGCCGACCGGGACCGCTTGCAGCGGCGACCATGACCCTGACAGAACCCGCCTCGCCCGCAGGCATCGCCACCCGTTACGCCGACTTCGGCACCCAGACGCCGTCCCCCGATGCCCGTCACGTGGCCGACTGGGTCGCTGATTCAGGCGACAACGCCGGTTTCGACTTCGTCATCGTCGACAAGCGGTACGCAACCGTCCACGTCTTCGCCGCCGACGCGCGCCTGCGCGGCTCGACCCCCGTGCTGCTTGGCGCTGCCCCGGGCGACGACTCGGTGTCGGGCATCGGCCTGCGACCGATCGCCGAGGTACAGGTCGAGGAACGCACGACCCCGGCCGGGCGCTTCGTCGCTGAACGCGGCCACAACGCGCTCGGCGAGGACGTCGTTTGGGTGGACTACGCTGCCGCCGTCTCGATGCACCGCGTTCGCGCCACCGATCCAACGGAACGCAGGCTGGAGCGACTCGACACGCCGACGATCGACGACAACCGGATCTCCTACGGCTGCATCAACGTGCCGGTGGCCTTCTACGAAACGTTCATCCGTCCCACCTTCGCCAACCGGCGCGCACTCGTCTACGTGCTGCCTGAGGTCAAATCGGCGCAGCAGGTGTTCGGTTCGTACGACGTGTCCGCTGCGCACGCGCACGCGCACGCACTCGCCTCCGAGCGGACGACGGCGGCTTGCACGGGATCGTCCTGCACCGGGGCCCGCCCCTCCCGCGTGGTTGGCGGTTCCTGAGACACTGCGGCGCCACCTTTTGTCGCAGCGACAGACTATCGATAACACCACGATGCACCCGTCGACAGGAGATTTGGCACTTCAATAGCTCGCTTTCCCGCCTTACATCGCGCAAATGCGCCGCTACAGTAGGACCGCGGGACGGTCCGTGCGGACCTCTTGCATGTGCGGGGATGGGTGGCACGTGTCGCCACGACTTCAAGGCAGGGCGGGCGACGGGATGCGGCTTTCGATTGGTTGGGGCGCTGCGAGCCTGCTCGCCGCAGCGCTGGGCTGGGCCCCGAGTCACGCCTTGCCGGGTTCCGCGGCCGACGCGGCGCCGCTCAGCGCTGCCTCAATACCCGCAGGCGCTCGCGGCCTGGCCCAACGCATCCTCGCGTCGGCAGATCATGCGGACCTGCCCTTTGCCATCGTCGACAAGAAGGCGGCGCTGCTCTTGGTCTACCTTGGCGACGGCAGCCTGGTCGGCACGACACCGGTGCTGCTGGGCAGAACCACGGGCGACCACTCGGTGCCTGGCGTCGGCGAACGCACCCAGAGTGGGCAGCTGCGCAGCACCGACCAGACCACCCCTGCCGGCCGCTTCACGTCCGAACCCGGTTACAACTTGACCGGTGAAGCCATCGTCTGGATCGACTACGCCAGTGCACTCGCGATTCACCGCTTGCGCGCCGGTCCGTCGCGCGAGCGCCGCGCCCAGCACCTTGCGTCGCCTCGCCCGCAGGACCGCCGTATGTCGGCAGGCTGCGTGGTGGTGCCGGTGGCGTTCTACGAGTCGGTCGTCCAGCCCGTGCTCGGCCGCAGCCGCGGCGTCGTCTACGTGATGGCGGAAGGCGGCTCGACCGCGGACACAAGCACGGCACTGGAGTCGCACGCTTTCTGAGCGCCCCCAGGGCCGGGCTGCGCCCAGCCCTCCCCCCTCAATCGCGTTTGTCGGCCCCGTCCGACAAGCTCACGGCCCCGCCACCGATAGTGTGCAGCGAGTCCACGATCAACAGTGGCGAGCAACCGCACCGGCAGTCGCTGCAGGCTCGACGTGGACTTCAATTCCGCGGATTCGAGCTTGACTGCCGTGCGGCCCCATGCTTGTCACCAAACCTCACCAGCCCAGGAAGTGCGCCATGCCCACCGTCAATGAAATCATGTCCACCGACGTCCAGGTAATCGCGCCCGAAGCAACGCTGCGCCAAGCGGCCGAGCTCATGAAAGAGCTCGACGTCGGCGCCTTGCCGGTCTGCCGGGACAAGCAACTGCTGGGCATGGTGACCGACCGCGACATCACGATCCGCGGCGTCGCCGCCGGCCTGGATCCGGAAGGGGCCTCGGTGGCCGACGTGATGACCGCAGGCTTGCAATTCTGCACCGAGGACCAGGACACCGAGGAGGTGATGCGCACGATGGGCGACGCCCAGGTTCGCCGGCTGCCAGTGGTTGATCTGGACAAGAAACTGGTTGGTATCGTCTCGATCAGCGATCTGGCACTGCGCCAGACCGGCCACATCGACCAGGCGGTGCGCGAGATCTCCGAGACCAGCGGATCGAATCCGACCACTCAGCCAGCAGCGGCTGCTGGGGTGGTCAGCATCGGGACCTGATTCGCGCCTCCTGCTCGCGCAGCGCCAGGTCGGCCCAAGCCGGCGTGTCGGTCGCCGCGCGGCCCAGGGTGCACCGCTTGACCCCAGGGTGCACCCGGCGCCGGCCTGCGGGTCACCCCTCCGGCTGCACGTCGAACGCCACCAGCAGCCGCGACACCATGTTGTAGGCCGCCGTCACCGCGATCAACTCGAACAGCAACCGATCGCTGCCGAGCGCTGCGCGGGCGGCGGCGAAGGTGGCGTCGTCGATCTCGACCTGGCGCGTGCACTGCACCACGGCGGCCAGCACGGCGCGCTGGGGCTCGTCCCACAGCGCGCTGGCGAGCACGGCGTCGGCGTCGCTGCCGAGGCGGCGCAGTGCGTCGACCTGGGCCGCCGTGCCGCCGGCGGCCAGGAACAGCGGCGCGTGCTGGTGCAACTCGTACTCGGCGCCGTTGAGCATCGCCACCGCGCACATCGCCAGTTCACGCGGCAGTGCGGGCAACTCGAGCTGGCCGCGCAGGCGGGCGAAGAACAGGTTCCAGCCTTCAGCCACCGGCGGGCTGTGCAGCAGGATGCGGTCGAGTTCAACGAGCTGGCCGCCGCGGCGCGCGCGGATCGCCGCCACCAGCTCGGGCGGGCCGACCTGGTCGTCGTTGAGGTAGGCAATGCGGGGCATGGCGTTCAGTTGATGCTGACCTTGGCGTTCTTGACGATGTCGGCGAACAGCTTCAGGCTCTTGCGCATGTAGGCGTCGAACTGCTCGGGCGTCGATCCGGTGACGGTCAGGCCCATGTCCCTGAGCCGCGGCGCCAGCGCTTCGGAGCGGATCGCCTTGTTCACGTCGGCGTTGATCCTGGCGATGAGTTCCGGCGGCGTGCCGCGCGGCAAGCCGATACCGAGGTTGCTGGCGAAGTCGAAGTCGGCAAACATTTCGCCGGCGGCCGGGATCTGGGGCGCACTCGAGTCGCGCGTGATGCCCATCACCGCGATCGGCTTCAGGCGGTTGGACTTGACATGCGGCATCGAGCTGAACAGCGGATCGAGCAGCAGCTGCACACGGCCGTCGAACACATCGCCGTAGGCCCCGCCCGCGCCCTTGTATGGGATGTGCACCATCTCGACGCCGGTCAGCAGGTTGAGCTGTTCGCCTGCCAGGTGCATCGAACTGCCGGCGCCGGCGGTGGCGTAGCTGAGCTTGCCCTTGTTCGCCTTGCCCCAGGCGATCAGCTCGGCCAGGTCGTTGAAAGGCATCGAAGGCGACGCCGACAACAGGATGTTGCCGACCACCAGCATGGTGCCCGACAGGTCCTTCAAGGTGTCGAACGGCATGTCCTTGCGCAGCGCGGGCTGGATACCGAGCACGCCGATCGCCAGGATGCCCAAGGTGTAGCCATCAGGCGCCGACTTGGCGACGTAGTCGGTGCCGGTGAGGGTGCCGGCGCCGGGTTTGAACTCGACGATGACCGGCTGCTTCCAACTCTTGCTGAGCTCACTCTCGAGCAAGCGCGCCAGGATGTCGAGCGCACCGCCCGGTACGTTGGGCACGATGATGCGCACCGGTCGGGTCGGCCAGCTGGCAGCCGACGATGCGGTCTGCGCCCAGGCCGCCAGCGGCGCGGCGCCCAGAGCGGCCAGGCAGGTGCCGCCAGCGAGCATGGCGCGTCGTGAACGGTTCATGGTCGGTCTCCTTCCGAGGATGCGTGCTTGCGAATCTCGACCACGCCGCGGTCGGCGTCGACGCTGACCCAGTCGCCAGTCGCGATGCAGTCCAGCGGGTCGCGGTCGAAGTCGGTCATCGCCGGCGCGCGCGTAACCACGGCGCCGAGCGCGATCTTGCTCGTCATCTCGTTGAACAGCATCGCCGCCGGCGCCACGCCGAAGCTGCGCGTCAGGTGAAACGCATTGGACCAGCCCGACGAGCCCTTGGCCCCGGGGAAGACCAGCACCTTGCCGGCAAAGCTGACGCCGCACAGATCGTGCCGGGTCTCGACGATGGTGCCGGTGCGCGAGTCGATGCCGCCCCAGCCCGAGAGGTGCATGCGCGTGACAAGCGCCAGCCCTTCGGCCCGGCCGGGCACGACGCAGCGGCCATGCAGCACGACGCAGTCGGTCATCCCGAGCTGCCGTTCCAGCGCCCGCTGCAGGCTGCATCGATGCACTCGGCCGTGCTGCCGAACCAGGCCTGCAGGCCCAGGATCGCAGGCAGGTAGTGCGCCTGCTTGGCCGAGTCGAGCGCCACCACGCGCGTACCCTTGGGCGTGGCGCGGCTCATCGCCGAACAGCTGTCGCTCATCAGGTGGCCGCCGGCGTCCTCGATGATCCTGGTGCTGCCGTTCTGGTCGGCCAGCGACTTGATCGCGCGCGGCGTGAAGATCCACAGCTCGCAGTCGGCATGCACCTTGTGCCCTTCGAGCAGTTGCGCCACTTCCCAGATCTGCTCGATCGAATAGTGCGGGCAGCCCAGCATCACGTAGTCGACCTTGCGCTCGACGCCGGTGCTGTTGAGCCGCTCGTAGGCCAGACGGCGTTCGGTGGCGCCGAAGTGCAAGACCTCGACCGGAGCGACCCCACCGAAGGCCTGTTCGGCCGTCAGCGCCTCAGGCGTGACGCCGACCAGGTGATACATCTCGACCCCACCCGACGACGAGGCGGCCGCACCGAAGTGCTTCAGACGTGCCAGATTGGGCAGCCGGCCCAGGCCGTCGACCACCGGCACACGGTTCTGCACGCGCTCGCCGATCCAGTAGCCGAGCAGGCCCCAGTCGGCGGTGCTTTCGACCACGGTGTGCAGCTTCACGTGGTGCGTGCCACGGCGCTTGATGTCGAGGTGGTAGCCCCAGTACGGGATGCGCCGGGTCAGCATCGCCGCACCGACGCTCTCGCGCCCTTCGGTGTTGGTGCGCGCGCCCAGCACCGAGTTGCAGTAGACGACGGCCGATGACTCCATCCACGCGCAATGCTCGCCGCGCGTCGGCAGGTTGCCCACCAGGTACGGCGTGCAGGTGTTGGTGAGCTGCACGCCCAGGCCGCTGATGAAGGCCTCGCCCTGGCGATAGAACTGCACCGTCTCTTCGTCCACGCCCATGCGCGCGGCCTGCACGGGGTCGAAGCCGAGTTGCGTGTGGGTCGTAAAGGCGCGCGCCTTCGGGATCGGCAGCACCACGTCGCTGTCGAGGCTGAACTCGGAGAACACCGCGTCCATGCCGCCGCTGCGGCGCGCGAAGTCGCGCATGAAGGGCGTGCTGGCGCTGATCGAGGCGACGATGTTGTTCGTCTCCACCAGCCGCTCGGCGCCCAGCGCACGGCCGTAGCGTTGCAGCAGGTCCATCGCGGCGGCCACGGCGGGGCCGTCGCGGCCGTCGGCCATGTCGCGTTCTTCGGCGCTCAGGTCCATCAGGCGGCCACCGGTTGAACCGACCGCAGGACCACGCCCTGCTGCTGCAGCGCCGCCTGCACGCGCGCCACGTCGACCGCACGCGGCTGCACGCGTTGCGAGACCGCCACCGCTGCGGCCACACCGGCGGCCTGGCCGGTGATCCAGCATTGCGGAATCTCGCGCATGAAGCCATGCGAGTTCTTGTCGCAGCTGATGTGGCGGCCGCAGGCCAGCAGCCCGTCGAGCTGCTGCGGCAGCAGCGCACCGTAGGGGATCGAGATGTTGGGGAAGGCCGGGCTGACTGCCGGCGTCACGCCCACTTCGTCGCTGCGCGCCACGCCGTCGCTCCAGCGGCTGCGCAACACGCTGTCCACGCCCTTGAGTCGGCGCGCGTGGCGCACGCCGATCTGCGGCGCGCTCAGCAGCATGTAGGCCTGCTCGAAGCCCGGCGCATGCGAGCGGTACCAGCGCAGGTGCTGCTCCATCGCGCGGTGTGAGCGCACTTCGACCGCGCTCAGGTCGTCGACGTCGAGCGCCGAATAGCCGGTCTGCCGCGGCCCCATGAAGAGCGCGATGTCGTCGCGCCAGCTGACAAACGGCCGCTCGAACAGACCGCAGGTCGCGCGTCCGCCGGCCATGAAGCGCGCAAAAGCCTCGGGCTGGCCAACCTTGAAGTCGATCCAGCGCTGCATGTCGACGCCACCGAACAGCCAGGCCGTGTTCATGCAGTGGTGCACGTCGGCTTCTTCGATGTCGTTGTCGTAGGCCGCACCGGCGCGTGCGAACAGGTCGCCGTCGCCGGTGGCGTCGATCACGACCCGGGCCATGATCGCCATCCGGCCTTCCTTGCTCTCGAAGATCACGCCGGTGACGACGCCGTCCTCGACGATCGGCTGCGTGGCCCAGGCGTGGTAGACCAGCTTGACGCCGCGCTCGAGCACGATCTCCTGGCTCAGCAGCTTGAGCCGTTCGGGGTCGATCGTCGGTGACCAGGTCACCACGCCGTGATAGGCCGCGGTGCGCTGCGCCCAGAAGCCGGCCTTGGCAGCGTCGCGCGAGCCCCAGTCGGCGCGCGGCGGGCCCGCCACCGCGTCGTCGGGCAGGCGGTCGAACAGCTCTTCGGCAAAGCCGCGGATCACGAGCTGGCCCTGCCAGTCGGTCATGCGGTCGATCCAGATCACCAGGCCACCGGTCGACAGGCCGCCGAGGTGGTTGTAGCGCTCGAGCAGGGTCACGTCGGCGCCGGCCCTGGCGGCTGCAGCCGCCGCCGCCGTGCCCGACGGCCCGCCGCCGACCACCAGCACGTCGGTGCGGTGGTAGATCGGGATCTTGCGCGCCGCCTCGGCGAACACGCCGTGGTCGATGCGCGCGGCGCGCGACTGGTCGCGTTCGAAGATATCGGACGCGAGGATGCGCTCGTCGCTGCGTTCGGTCGTTCTCATTCGGGACTTCCTTGCCGCGTCAGCACCGCACCTTCAGCCAGCGGCCCCACGTTGCGGCGATAGATCTGCAGCCAGCCGGTGTCGAACTGCTTGTCTGGCGCCACCCAGGCGGCGCTGCGGCGCTCGAGTTCGGCACCCTCGACCTCCAGGTCGCAGCGTCGCTTGTCGAGGTCGATGGTAATGGCGTCGCCATCGGCGACCAGCGCCAGCGGGCCGCAGACGGCCCCTTCAGGCGACACCTCGGCCACCACCAGGCCCTTGCAGACCAGGCCCGACAGGTGGCCGTCGGTCAGCATCGCGACCTGTTCAGCCAAGCCTGCGCCGTCGAGCGCAAACACCACGCGCGACGAGCCGCCGCCCATGCCCGGCCCACCGCAGACACCGGCGCCGCGCATCACGACCACGTGGCCAGGTCGGATGTCGCCGTTCTTCAGCGCCGTGATGGCCGCATCGGCGTCCGCGAAGCAGATCGCCGGGCCGCTGAAGCGCCGCGTCTTGCGCTCGGCGATGCCGGTCTTGACGATGCCGAAGTCGGGGCACAGGCTGCCGCGCAGCATCGTGATGGCCTCGCGGCGTGCGATCGGCCGGTCCAGCGGGCGGATGACCTCGGGGTCGGCCACGGTCACGTCGGCCAGGTTGGCCGCCAGCGTGTGTCCGCTGACCGTCATCGCGCCCGCGTCCAGCAGCGGCAGCAACTGCTTCATCACGGCGCGGCAGCCGCCGGCGGCGTCGAAGGCCTCGATCACATGCTCGCCCACCGGGCGCACGCCGGCCAGCACCGGCGTCACCGGGCCCAGGCGCTCGAACATCGCGTACACATCGGCGCCGCAGCGGCTCTCGGTGGCCACCGCCTGCAGGTGCTTGATGCAATTGACCGAACCAGCCACCGCCAGCACGGTGCGCACGGCGTTGGCAAAGGCGCCGCGGGTCAGGATGTCGCGCGGCTTGCAGTCGCTCCAGACCATCTGCACGATGCGCTCGCCGGCGGCGCGCACGGTGTCCCACATCGGATCGCTGTTGGCCGCCACCGGCGTGCTGCCGGGCAGCGCCATGCCCAGCGCCTCGGTGGCGATGTGCATCGAGTTGGCGGTGCCCATGCCCGAGCACACCCCGGGGCCGCGGATGGCGTTGCGGCTCATGCCGACCACGCGCTCGATGTCCATGCTGCCCACGGCGGCGTGCATCGCGCCGACGAACACGTCCTCGATGTCGACATGCTCGCCGTTGTAGTGGCCGCTCGGCTGGTAGCCGCAGGCCACCATCAGGGTCGGGATGTTCAGCCGCGCGGCAGCCATCATCTGGCCGGGCACAGTCTTGTCGCACGACGCGAGGCAGACCATGCCGTCGAGCAGCGCGCCTTCGACCTGAGCTTCGATGTCGTTGGTGACCAGGTCGCGCGAGGCCAGGATGTAGCCGCCGCGCCCGCCGGCGCCGACGACGAAGTCGCTCGGCGCGGTGGTGCGCACCTCGAACGGTACGCCGCCGGCGGCGCGGATCGCCGCCTTGAGCACCGGCACGATCGCGTCCAGGTGCGCGAAGCAGGCCGCCAGGTCGGACGAGCTGTTGACGATCGCGATCTTGGGTTTATCGCAGTCGGACTCGGGGATGCCCATGCCCTGCCACTGCGCGTTGCGCACCGCCCAGAGGTACGAGCCGCGGGGGAAGTTGCTGCGCAGTCGGCGGGGCGGTGGTGTCATGCGGGGTCCGGTCGGGTTCGGGATCATGCGGGGTTGCCAACAGGGGCAGCCTCGGTTCATATTGACATGTCCATAAATGGCATGTCAATCCGAGGGAGCACCATGGCCCGCCGTGCCGTGACCACCGCCGCGCCGCCGGCGGCGAACAGGAGCAGGGCCGCTGGTGCCGCCAGCCCGCCGCCGCGCGCCCTGACGCGCCCGGCGCCGGTGGCCGGCTCCGACGCCGAGGTCAACCGCTACCTGGCCGCCTACATCATGGGCGTGGCCAACCGGCTGGCCAATGGCGCGTCCAGCCACTACCGCAGCCGCTTCAACATGGGCATGTCGGAGTGGCGCGCGATGATGGCCATCGGCACCAGCAGCCACCGCATCGTGCGCGAGGTGGCCGAGATGGCCGACCTCGACTACGCCGCCGCCAGCAAGAGCCTCAAGCTGCTGCAGCAACGCGGACTGGTCGAGATCGAGCAGACCCGGCGCCGCGGCCGCGCCGCCATCGCCAGCCTCACGCCGAGCGGGCTGGAGGTGTACCGCCAACTGCGCAACTCGGCGCGCCGGCGCCAGCTGCGGCTGCTGTCGAGCTTCGCGCCCGACGAGATCGACACCCTGTGGTCGCTGCTGCGCCGCATCGAGCAGGCGGTGCCGCACATGAACGCCGAACCTTGAACCAAGCGCAGAGCTCACCGGCAGCCGGATCGACGCTGCTCGTGCTCGCCGGCATGCGCGCGGTGGGCAAGACCTACCTGCTGCACCGCGCGCTGGAGCGCCGGCTGCCGATCTTCGGCCCCCCCTTCGACGCCCAGTTCCATACCCTGTCAGCGCCCGGCCTGGCGCATGAATGGAAGTTGCCGCCCGCCGAGGCCTGGCGGCGCAACACCTGGATTGCTTCGAGCCACTTCCACACGTTGAGCAGCGCGCCGTCGCTGCCGGCGCTGGTGGTGGCGCACCTGGACTTGCTGCACTGGTGCGACGCCAAGCGCCGCGGCATCGACCGTCTGGCGGACGTGCGCGCCAACCTGGCCTGCATGCTGGCCCATCCCGGCACGACCTTCCTTGCACGCTTCGAGCGCGTCGCCATCAGCACCCTGCATGCGCCCTGGGAGCTGACGGCACGCCGGTTCCACAGGCGCCTGCGCTCGGACGATCGAGGCGTGGCCGCGATCGATCGCCGGCTGTACGACCAGTCGCTGCCGGCACCCGCGGCCTACGACGCCGTCGTTCGCGCCTGGCTGGCCTGCGTCTGGCGGCTCAGGCCCATGAGCGCACACCTGCTGCGCTGGGACGACCTCGGGCGCGAGCTGCACATGCACCGCCTGCCGCTGGCGCAGGACGGGGACCGTGCCCGATCGGTGCCGCGTGGCGCGTTCGGCGACGCTTGAGCGACGGCCGCGCTTCAGGCGCCAAGGCCCGTCTTCGGTTGGCCGAGGTTGTTGAAAGGCGCGCGCTACGCCGCTCAAAAACAGGAAGGCGTAAATCAACCACACCGGCGCGCGTTGC